>CACPSE010000054.1:0-5696 GCA_902636535.1 uncultured Wolbachia sp.
GTCAACTTAAGGGAAAATATCAGTGATTGTGTATAAAATTTATCTCTAAATTTTTTATCATTAAATTATCCAAAGAGTGCAATAAACAGCACTTTTGTTGCTGTTTTATTTCAACAAAGAAGTCTAAAATGTGTCCTTAAGTTGACGCCATTGGCTGAACGGATACCTTAAGTTTCGTAAACAGCCTAAAAAAGTTGCTTGTGGTTACCTCCGCTACTTGTTCTGGTGACTCATTCCATAATTCTGCCAAACAATCAACAACGTATTTCACCATTGCTGGTTCGTTCTTTTTTCCTCTATAAGGCTCAGGCGATAGATATGGAGCATCAGTCTCAACCAAAACACGTTCGCGTGGGACATTTTGTGCAATTTCTCTGAGTAAGTTCGCATTTTTAAAAGTAATAATTCCAGAAAATGAAATATATAACCCTAAATCTATAGATTGATAAGCAAGCTCCTTAGAGGAAGCAAAGCAGTGCATTACTCCACTAAAAGCACCGGCTTTCATCTCTGACCTTAACATATCGATCATCTCATTATCAGAGCTTCTTGTGTGAATAACTAAAGGTAGTCCAGTCATTCTTGCTGCCTCTATGTGCGATGCAAAACTTTTTTTCTGATTGTCTTTGTTGTCAGATTTATAAAAATCTAACCCGGTTTCGCCGATGCTAATTACCTTTTGATTTTTGGTAAATTCAACTAATTCATCAACATGTATACACTCACCGTTTTCTATGGCAGCATCAAGCGGATGTACACCAACAGAGGAATAGACTTGATCATAAGATGAAGAAATTTTTAGTAATTTAGGGATATCATCAATGCTTACGCATATGTTATGCAAAATTTTTACACCATTTTTCTCTGCCCTTGAAATTACTTTTGGTATTTCATCATCGGAAAAATAAATCAAGTGGCAATGGGAATCTACTATCATGAGCTTATTGTTGAGGCTTTTATTATAAAAGAAAACTCTTCTATCACTGTTTTATAAACTTCTTTTTTAAATGATATAGCACTGGCTACTAAACTATCTGTACTTTGCCAACGCCACTCTTTGAACTCTGGATGATCAGTATAATTAATATCAATGTCCTCATCCTCTCCGCAAAACTTCATTAAGAACCCCCTTTGCTTTTGACCAGAATATTTTCCATTCCAGCACATTGGTATAATTTCTTTAGGCAAGTTGTAGTATATCCAATCTTTGTTTTTAGCTATAATTTCTGCTTTATCGGTGCCAACTTCCTCTAGTAACTCGCGTAATGCTGCTTGCTCCAATTCTTCACCTTCATCAACTCCTCCTTGTGGCATTTGCCAACAAGATTCGCTATGAAAGGGTTTACCAACAAAAACATGTCCTTGTTTGTTAAATAGCATTATGCCAACACAAGGACGATACTTATCTTTCTGCTCAACCACGAGAACGCTCTGTTTTTAAATGATTTGTTACAGAAGCCTTAATTAATTTTCCATTTTTTTCTTTCTTCATCTCTTCAACAATTTTCTCTGCAACTTCCTTTGCACTCAAGTTTGAGTTACCAATTTCAAGTGTACCTTCCGGTATAAATAGCCTTTTCCCTTCAATTTTTTTCATAGCAAAATCCGAATCAGTAATTTTATTTTCCTGGTACCTTTCTTCTGATTGAACACGCTTTACTAGTTCCTTATTATTACAATGTAACACTACAGGAAGAATTTCCATATCCATTTTTTTACTTAAATTTACCACTGAGTTGTATAATCTTTGGTCATAGGAATCACCCTCTATCAATTCATTTGTAAATATATAATGTTTTGATTTTATGTAGTGTTTTTCCAGTATTGCTAGCATATTTTCTCTGACTGCGAAAATCTTTTCCCACAGATCATCTGGAACTTCAGCATCTTGTAATTTAACAATATCAAATATAATATTATTGAATAGATTATTGCTTACTATCACTCCGTCAATGATTTTACACAGTTCCTTTGCGGTAGCAAGCTTACCACTACCTGGAAAGCCGATTAAGTAGATAAGAGTCTTGCCCATAATAAATACTAGTAAAAAGCTATTCTCAATCATATATAAAATATATATATTGTACATGCTAAAAACATGATGATAAAATAGATGCAGGTAATACCTTTAACAAGCAGTTGCGTTAAAAATAGTTCATATTTAGAAATTTTGAGTATATAATTATAAATGAGTCATATAACCTGTAAACAATGCTTAGCGATATGGAATCGATAAGAAGTACAATTGAAGAGATAATAGATCAAAATAAAGGTCATGATATAGTAACTTTTGATGTGCAGAATAAAACCGTTATTGCAAAATATATGATTATTGCATCTGGTGATTCAAGTCGCCATGTGAAAGCGTTAGCTGAGCATGTAATAAAAAATCTCAAGCAATACGATAAAATAGATGTGGAGGGTATGGATGAAGGTAATTGGGTGATTGTGAATTTTCAAGGCATAATGGTTCACATATTCAGGCCAGAAGTAAGGGAGTATTATAAAATAGAAGAATTGTGGAACTGATTGCCTGGGCCATTCAAGTACAACTGTATAAGTATCGCACCTTTAGGATAGCTCCCCAAGAAAAGGTGTCATCCCAGTGCTTGACACTGGGATCCAGAAAACTTAATTATAACGCTTTTGATATGAAAAACTGGATTCCAGTGTCACGCACTGGGATGACATCATCATCGATATCTTCAATGACAATGTTCACATATAAAATAACATGCTAAAAAGATTATGAAACACGCATCTGAATTCTTAAATTTTATCCAAGAAAGAGGGTATCTATACCAATGCACAAACATTGAAGGGTTAGATCAGCTATTATCCAACAATAATCATATAGTCGCATACATCGGGTTTGATTGCACAGCACCAAGTCTTCATATTGGTCACCTAATGCATATTATGATGTTCCGTCACCTGCAAAAATTTGGTTACAAGCCAATAGTCTTACTTGGAGGTGGCACAACAAAAATTGGTGACCCATCCGGTAAGGATAAAGCAAGAAGCTTCTTATCTATCAAGGATATTAGCGAAAATATATCTAGTATAAAGAAAATATTGGAGAAAATGATATCTTTTGATGATGGAAAGACTGATACAGTTATAGTAAATAATGCAGATTGGCTAGATAACATAAAATACATAGATTTTTTGCGTGACATAGGAGCGCATTTTTCGGTAAATCGTATGCTAAGTTTCGATAGCGTAAAAACTAGGCTAGATAGAGAGCAAACCTTAAGCTTCTTAGAATTTAATTACATGTTATTGCAGGCTTACGATTTTACTGAATTAAACAAAAAGTATGACTGTCGTTTGCAGATAGGGGGATCAGACCAGTGGGGAAATATAGTAAATGGGATTGAACTTGGAAAAAAATTAAACTTGCCTGAGCTGTTTGGCCTTACTACGCCTCTTTTATTAAATGCACAAGGAAAAAAAATGGGCAAAACTGAAAGTGGAGCGATATGGCTCGATGGCGATATGCTAAAACCTTACGATTATTGGCAATATTTTCGCAATGTTGATGATCAAGACGTCGGACGTTTCTTGAGATTGTTCACTGATTTGTCAATTGATGAGATCAAAAAGTTAGAATCCTTAAAAGATCAGGAAATAAATGAAGCAAAAAAAGTTTTGGCAACAGAAGTGACAAAAATATGTCACGGTGACAAAGAAGCAGAACTTGCACTATCTGCTGCAGTCTCTGCTTTTGAGAATGAAGATAGCTCACTACTTCCTGATCACATTATAAAAAAAGAACAAGTTGCAAGTGGCATATTTTTAGTAGACCTACTGCATGACACCGGTTTTGAACCTTCAAAAGGCGCTGCAAAGCGTTTAATACAGGGCAATGGGTGCAAAGTTAATGATAATATTATAAATGACGTTAACTACATAATAAATCCCGAGAGCTTTAAAGGTCAGCCATTCATAAAACTGTCTGCAGGAAAGAAACGCCATATTAAAGTTGTGGTAGATTAGGTCTCGAAGTAAGAAAACAAATTTTATACAAGTGAGAAATTAGATATGGAGCAAATTTTCAAAATTCGAGAATTATGTATAAAACAACTGGAAAGGTAGTGGAAAGTGAAATTCTATTATATATAGCTAACCCAAGAAAGATTTTCCTACGTCATCCCGCCGCGGCGCTAACTAGTAGCGGAATGACGAATTTGTTGCTTTTCAAATTGTAGAGCCACTTTAGCTATAGATCTAAGTAGTCAAGCTACTTCGATGACATCTTTCAACATTATATCATGAACAAAATAAACTTTCTCAAATTCATTGAGTTATGCTTTCAAACAGTGGTACCGGGGTGTGAGTATAATGATTATCAGTACATAAAAGTCATAGCAGACAGGCTGGAAACAGCGAGCGTTAGCGAAGTAAGGCGCATAATATTCAATATGCCTCCGCGTTCAATGAAATCCATATGCGTAAGTGTCGCGTGGCCTGCATGGATACTGGGAAATCAGCCATCTGCAAGAATAATAGTTGCAAGTTATTCTAAGTTGCTTAGCGAAAAACATTCGCTCGATACGAGGTGCATAATGCAATCCAATTGGTATAAAGAGCTGTTTCCAGAGGTAAAATTATCCAAAGACCAGAATACCAAATACAAATTCCAAACAGTACAGAGAGGATACAGAATCGCAACATCAGTTGGAGGAACATTAACCGGCGAAGGGGGAGATTTCATCATCGTGGATGATCCGCTTAACCCTGCTCAAGCTTTGAGTGAAACATTTAGAAACCGTGCCACAAACTGGTTCGATCAGACTTTGGTAACGAGGCTCAACAATAGAAAAAAAGGAGTAATTGTGCTTGTGATGCATAGGCTCCACCTGGAAGACTTAACTGGGCATCTCTTATCTAAGCCAAAAAACATATGGCATCACATTTGTTTGCCAATGATTTCTGAAAAAGTGGAGATAATCGACTCAATTACGACACAAGAAAAAGGTTTATACTCAAGAGAAGAGAATGAGTTATTATATCCCCTGGAGGGAGGAAGAGAAGAAGTTGAGATGATAAAAGTTGAACTCGGGAGCTACGCTTTTGCTGCTCAATATCAACAAAACCCCCTGCCGCTTTCAAGTGGTATAATAAAACAAGAGTGGCTAAAGCGCTATAAAAATTTCCCTGATAATCTCTCACATGTAACTCAAAGCTGGGACACTGCAGTTTCAACAAACGATCCCAGCGACTTTAGCGTCTGCACCACATGGGCAAAAATAGATAATAAATTCTATTTACTTGATGTATATCGAGCAAAGCTTGAGTACCCAAAGCTTAAAGAGCAAGTTCTGTCACTAGCTGCAAGATGGACGCCACACGCAATTTTGATCGAAGCAAAAACGAGTGGTCAACAATTAACACAAGAGCTAAAGGCAAATAGCGATCTACCGATTATCGAAATAATTCCACACAATGACAAACTCACTCGATTTTATCAAATTGTTCCGGTGATAGAGTCCGGCAGGGTGTTTTTGCCACAGCAAGCAATATGGCTAAATGATTTTGAGTATGAGATTTTAATGTTTCCGGAAGCCCGTTATGATGATCAGGTGGACAGTACAGTACAATATTTACAATGGATGAGAAAAACTAACACCAGTGCTTTCAGGGTCAGGGACTTTGGCCCCAACCCTAATAAAACACTTGGGTGGCTGAGAGCA
>CACPSE010000055.1:0-5596 GCA_902636535.1 uncultured Wolbachia sp.
AATGTGCTGACGCTTAGTTTAAGCGCGATTTGGCTGAATGTAGAAAAAATAAAAAAGACATGCAGCCGCTATAATTTTATGTAATCCGCCAATAAATACCCTGAGTTTTTTACTGAATTTTGTCATTGAGCCTGCAGGTCAAAAACAAGTTTTGAGTCATAAATCCCCTTATTATCATAATAAGGGGGCTGGCAGAGTTTGTCAAGTAAGTTTTTTCGTTTCTACTGAATGACAGTTGTGGCTTGGGAGGTAGTGCAAGAAGTTTATTGTATTACTGAATTATTAATAATCTAGTAATAGTGCCTACTATGTAGCTAAAATTTTCCTTTAACTTAAGCTATATGTAGCTAAAATAACTTGGGTTTACCGACGATTTGACAAACGACAAATTCGTTATCCCGCTGCTTGTTAGCGGGATAACGCGGCGGTATGACCCTGACTTGCATTAGCCATGTATAATAAAGGGAATCTATGACAAAAGAATCATTGGTAAAAACTGATATAGTGAAAGTTGAAGACAAAAAAGCGGTAAGAAGCTTTTTTAAAATACTAGGTGGAGTGGCAGATGCTGTAAGATCGTGGATTGGTAACATCAGTCCTGATTTAAGCAACAGTCGCGATATCGATAGTTTAGTCTTGAAGATGAACGAGTGCTTAAATCCAAAGGGAGGAGAGGTTTCAGCACGTAAGAACGCTGTATCTCTTGGTAATCTGTACTTGAGCTTATCAGAGAAAGGTAAAATAAAATTTCTACAAACCCTGGCAGAAAAATTTAATCCGAATAAAGTGGAAATAGATGAGAAAATTAAAGAGTATAAGAAAAATCCCGAGTTAAACTATAAATTTGAACAGGATTTAATAAAAATTCTTGAATCACCGCGTTCTAAAATATTAAAGCAATTTATTTCTTTACCAGAAGGCCTTAAGTTTATTGTTGATATGCGTTCTGACGTGCTTAAGCTAAAGAACCAATATAGAAGCTTGAATCCACTAGGGAACGAATTAAAAAATATACTCTATACTTGGGTTGATGTTGATCTACTTGATCTTCGTCAAATCACTTGGGATTCACCTGCATCATTGTTAGAAAAACTTATAAAATATGAAGCTGTGCATAAAATTTCCTCTTGGGGCGACCTAAAAAACAGACTAGACTCTGATCGTCTCTGTTTTGCTTTTTTTCATTACAAGATACCGAACGAACCTCTAATTTTTGTAGAGGTTGCATTGGTGGATAAGATTGCAGATAGCATTCAACACCTTTTAGATGAGTCGGTACCTTCAAACGATCCAAGTAGTGCGAGCACTGCCATATTCTATTCAATATCAAATACTCAAGCAGGGCTATCTGGAATCAGCCTTGGTAATTTTTTGATCAAAAGGGTTGTAGAAAAGCTATCACAAGAATTTAAAAGTATAAAAACATACGCAACTCTTTCTCCAATACCTGGCTTTACGAAATGGCTGAAAAACCAAGATGTCACTTTATTGGGCAAACTAAATATAAAACAATCTAGTGCAGAAATTTTAGAAAGTGCAAAAATTAACATTGAATGTACAAATGAAACTAAACAATGCATGCTTAAACTATGTGCATATTATTTACTAAAAGTGAATAATAGTAATGGAAATGCTTATGACCCGGTGGCGCATTTCCATTTAAGCAATGGTGCATCGATAAAACAATTAAACTGGATGGCGGATACTTCTGAAAAAGGTATTAGTCAGTCGGCTGGAATGATGGTAAATTATCTGTATGAGTTGCCTAAAATAGATAATAATCATGAAAACTATATGGTTAATAAAGTGATTTCCTGCTCGAAAAAAGTGTCGTCTATGTTGAAGGAGTAATAGAAGATGCATAAATATGTTGAAAATTTCCTAATGTTTATGTATATAATGTTAGATAATCTTGTGAGGGAAAGCGTATGATTAATGAAATTTTGAAAAAACTTCAAGATATTGAGAAAGAACTAAATAAATCAATACAGAACAAGTCGATAATAAAATTGCCTATGTATGGTAATCTAGTTGAAGATATTAAAGAAAGTCTGGAGCTAGTTAAAAATGGTCACAGTCAGGAGGAAGAAATAATAAGAAAGTTTCGGAATATCTGTACAGGGCTTAAAGTAGAATGTACTATTGTTCAAGATAATTGCTTGGATAGCTTGAAACATTCTTTAGCTAACAATGAGTCTTTGAGTGACGAGTATAATATTGAAGCAGCTTATAAAAACTTAAATATAGTAGTAGAAGCTTTAGGGCTAATTTATGATGTTCACGCGAATGGAAAAAAAATATATGATGAAGCTATATTACTTCAGAAAAAAATGAAAGAAGCGCTAGAAAAAATGCAACAGCAGCACTTGCCACAAAGTGCAACGAATCAAAGTCAAGGTAAGGCAATAAAACAAAAAATACAAGATATAGTAACAAATAAAAAACTACAGAATGTCCTTATGGATCCTGGAGAAATAAAGCTAATTAATGATTATGTTGATAATATCAAGCAAAATGGAACAGGCCAAGGCTTGGAAAAAGAGGAATTAGATGAATTGAAAGCTATTTATAAAGGGCTTCATGCAATATTTACTGACATTTCTATTGATTGGGATGGCAACAAGCAAAGCTTCAATAGTAGAAAAATCAATATACATTATCAGAACTTAGGGTCAATTTTAAAAATAGTAACTTTAATCAAAGAATTAGATGAAAAATTGTCTGATAAAATTATCAGTGCTGATGAGACCATATTACCTGATGATATTACATCACTTCAGGAGAAAATGAAAAAAGCGCTAGAAAAAATGCAACAGCAGCACTTGCCACAAAGTGCAACGAATCAAGGTAATGATGAAAACGAATACAGTAAACTAGAGGAAGAAGCTAAAATCAAATTTAGTAAGTACATAGAAAACGATACTATTGATGGAGTATCAATTAGAAAGTATAAGGATGGCGATCTGTGTGCAATAATTAAACTACAAGATAATAATAATGAAAACGCGAGTATTAAAATAAGTGAGTTTTTAAATAGTAAATTCTGTACAGAAAACAACATTGCTGGTTTCTCAATATTAAATGGTAGTCAGAAAGAAGTTATAAAAGGCTACATAGGTGATAAAAGAGTAAGGTACTATGATTTAGGTACCACAGCTCAATATGGAATACAGTTTAACTGGTATGTAGGTGAAGAAAAACGTAGCATTACATTAAGTGCTAATAGCGATGGCAGTATTAAAATAGTGGGTGATAAACCAGCCGATGAAGATTTGGAAAAAAATAAAGATGTAAGGATTAAAGTTGGTGATCGTTATCTAAGCCTTGCTAGTGCAGTAAAAACATGCAAACAGAATAGCCAGCAAAGGAATGAAAATTCGGCGAGTAGCAAACTTAACCAACCATCAGCTGATCAAGGTTTGCCTCAAGAAAGGATCGCCTCAAGAAAGGATCGCCTCAAGAAAGGATCGCCTCACGAAAGTAGCGCGTTCTTTCTACCACTTTTAGTATTTCTTTGTCTTTTGTAGCTGGTTTTCTGATGTTAACATATTAAATATAAATAATTGCCCTCACAACACTTAAAATGTAAAATAGTTTCACTAATTAAGTATAGTGGGCCATAAATGAATAACATAAGAAATTTTGCAATAATAGCGCATATAGACCACGGTAAGTCAACGCTTGCTGACCGTTTAATAGAGAAATGTAACGGCCTTGAAGCAAGAGAAATGACCAATCAAGTGCTTGATTCGATGGATATAGAACGCGAACGTGGGATTACAATTAAAGCACAGACGGTAAGGCTCAACTATACTGCAAATGATGGTAATCAATATTGCTTAAATCTCATGGACACTCCAGGTCATGTTGACTTTTCGTATGAAGTAAGTCGAAGTTTAGCAGCGTGTGAAGGCTCACTTTTAGTGGTAGATAGCAGTCAAGGTGTTGAAGCTCAGACTCTTGCAAATGTATACAAGGCAATTGACAACAATCATGAAATAATAGTTGTACTCAATAAAGTTGATCTCCCTGCTGCAGATCCAGAAAAGGTAAAACTCCAGGTTGAGGAAGTAATTGGCATTGATGCAAGTGAGTCAGTTTTAATATCAGCCAAGACTGGTCTTGGAATAAAAGATGTACTGGAAGCAATAGTAGCAAAACTTCCAGCTCCTCAAGGTGATGTGAATGCTCCACTACAGGCAATTTTAGTTGATAGTTGGTATGACACTTATTTGGGAGTAGTAATTTTAGTACGAATTAAAAATGGAGTGTTAAAAAAGGGCATGAAGATTGTTATGATGTCTAATAACTCTACATACCAAGTGGACAATATCGGTATTTTTACTCCTAAAAAAGTAATGACAGGTGAACTCTCAGCAGGTGAAGTTGGTTTTATCACTGCTTCAATGAAGGAAGTTGCAGACTGTAGAGTGGGAGACACTATTACTGAAGAGAAAAGACCGTGCAGCGAGGCATTGCCTGGTTTTAAAGAAGTGCATCCTGTGGTATTTTGTAGTATTTTTCCTAATAAAACGGACGACTTTAAATATTTAAGAGAAGCACTGGAAAAATTACATTTGAATGATGCAAGTTTTACCTTCGAGGCTGAAACTTCAAATGCACTAGGCTATGGATTTCGTTGTGGTTTTTTGGGAATGTTGCATCTTGAAGTTATTCAAGAAAGGCTCGAGAGAGAATTTGATTTAGACTTAACAGCAACTGCACCGAGTGTTATATATAGGGTTACAACACGAAGTGGTGAAGTTTTGAATATTCATAACCCAAGTGATATGCCAGATCCAACGAAAATTGGAATGGTAAAAGAGCCGTGGATTACTGCAACCATAATGGTCCCTGACCAATATTTAGGTGAGATTCTATCATTATGTGAAGAAAGAAGGGGAGAACAGGAGGATTTATCTTACATTGGTAACACAGCAACAGCATTATTAAGATATAAATTACCACTGTCTGAAGTTGTTTTTGACTTTTATGATCGATTAAAATCAATTTCCAAAGGATATGCAAGTTTGGATTGGGAAATTTCCAGCTATCTGGTAAGCCAAATAGATAAATTAAGCTTTTTAATTAATGGAGAGCCCGTAGATGCACTGGCTTGTATCGCTCACAAAAGCAGAGCAGAAAAAAGGGGGCGTGAAATATGCGCACGCTTGAAGGATCTAATACCACGTCAGCAATATAAAATCGCGATTCAAGCGGCAGTGGGCGGAAAAATTATTGCCAGAGAAACGATTAACCCATACAGAAAAGATGTAACAGCTAAACTCTATGGTGGGGATGTAACGCGAAGAATGAAACTACTTGAAAAGCAAAAGAAAGGTAAAAAAAGGTTACATTCTATAGGGAACGTAAATATTCCACAGAATGCTTTTATTCAAGCTTTGAAGATAAGTGATTGATCTTAAAAGACTTCTTGCATAGTTTTTGGCAACAACCGTTAGAAACGAAAAAACTTGCTTGACAAACTTCGCCAGCTCCCTTATCATGAAACTGAAGCTATTTATTTATCTTCTCTGTACAGATTAAATGACAAAAAAACTCACGTATCTGGCGTCTTATTTTTAATTTTTTGCAC
>CACPSE010000056.1:0-5533 GCA_902636535.1 uncultured Wolbachia sp.
AAAATTTTTACCATTAAATTACCTAAAAGCTGCAATAAATAGCACTTTTGTTGCTGTTTTATTTCAACAAAGAAGTCTAAAATGTGTCCTTAAGTTGACGCCATTGTCCGTTCAGCTAAGCGGTGTGAGAGACGATAGATAGTATTCTGTTCACAGATTTTCACTTAACTCTTCAATCTTACTCATGGAAAGGCCAGTAAACTTAACAATGGCGTTAGCATCAATATTGTCAGCCAACATTGCCTTTGCCATTTCAATTTCTCTTGCCTTTCTACCTTCCTCTCTACCTTCCTCTCTACCTTCCTCAAGTTTTTGTTCGAGGATAGCTTCCTCTTTGTACAGATCCATTATTCTTTCTTCATACGCTGTTAGATCTTTTTCATTCCAATGAAATTTGTCTAATTCGTCATACGCTTGCTTTATTATTGGTGATTTTTCCGCAATTTTCCTGAGATCTTCGTCCGTTGTTTCATCTGCATACTTAAAAAAGAAACACCAGCGCTCTACTGTGCTTGTTAATTGTTCTACTTTATTTTTAGGAAATTTAGGTAATTCGATAAATACAAATTGAAAATCTTGTAAGTCGTGCTCATTAGTTTCATCATCTCTTATGGTATGGCTAGATATATAATTAGACTTATCAGGAAATAAAATACAATTCGATATTGCAATAAAGAAAATCTTCTGTAAATTGGCGTACCTAATAGATTGCCTTGAATAAGCTTTGGCAGCGTAATATTGAGCACGTTTTTCAAAGCCCTTGTCGCGAGTGAGCTGCATTTCGACCACAAATCTGTTACCGACAGAATCCTGACAGAGAACATCAACTATACTTTGTCTCTCAGAGGCAATTTCAGGGTTCATAATGGTGCTGATGAATTCTATTTCTTGTATAGTATTAACTTCAGTACACCCTAAAATATCGTTCAAAAAATGAATAAGAATATTCTTATTTCTCTCAGTACCAAATATTTTTTTAAATGTTAGGTCCAATTTTGGATCGAGAAACTTAGAAAAAGCCATAAGAAATCCACTTAGAAAGCATTAATAATTATACACTATTATTAATAATTGTTCAATCCTATTTTTAAGTATTACAACCTTTGACCTAAAAGATAGAGAGAAATCAGAGAGGAAGTCTACACAGATCGACCCTTTTGTGGATCTGCGTTTCTGCTTTCTTCAACTTGTTTTGCAAAAGATGTTTCCTGTTTCTGAAGTGGTTTAGCAATTTCGCGCACAACGGCAGTAACTGCTGTTAAAAACGTTTTTAACAATGCACCTAAAGCTCCACCAACTGCTTCCCTGCCATATATATGAGCTTGCTTTTCGTTACCGTCAGCAGTTTCCCCTGCCCTCCTTCTTGGATCCATCCTATGAGCAATCACCGAAAACAACACTCCCCTGATTGAAGACTTCACTTTTTCCTTTGCTTCGTGGACATCCCCATCTTTTGCTGTTTCATGTCCATGATTTAAGTGTTTAGCGTTCATTAGCTCCTTTTGTTGCTGGGCAAACATGCTACTTAACACTTCTTCTATCGCTTGCTTCCTTCTTTTCTCTCTGACTCTTTTCATAGATTCTGATTTATCGCGAGTATGCTTTGTGGTTTCAAATTCTGCATCAATATCTTCGGACGCGGCCTGACTATATAAAGTCTCTATGAGCCTATCTATACTTCGCTTTATTTGCATAGTCCTTTCGTAACTATCTAAATTGTCAATTCCTTCGTCGATCTGATTTAGAATATCCTCAAAAACTTTCAAATAGTCTTGAATATACTGTATTATGTATTGCTTATCTTCCTCTTTGTGTTGTTCTTCTTGATTTTGCTGATTTTCATTTTCTAAACTTTTCTCTCTTTTATCATCGTTATTTTCTTCAATTTTATCACCGTCTTCCTCGAAAAGGTCTTCATCGTTCATGATTTTTTTTAATTTAGTTAAAATTCTCACCAGTTATTATTGTATATGAAAAAATTAAATTAACATTAATGAAAAGCGTTTACAACTTCAGCACTCGCTAAAACGACAGTAAAGCTGTCAAAAGTAACAGGATCATAATACCTCTCATACAATTCAACTGAACACCTAAGCCTTATCTTTTCCTTAGCATTAAAACCAATTTCATAATCATTATTAGAGTTTAGCATAGCAGAATTACGAAATAGTTCATCAGCTAATACAGAGTCTAAAATTCCATTAATTTTTATCGTAATGTGTCTGCTTCCAGCACAATCGAGCACTTTTCTCCAGCCAAAAGAAGAAATATCTTTCACCTCTTCTCTGTTATTGCGCAAGGTAAACCTTAGGTTTCTTATATTATTTAACACAATAAAATTATTGTCATGATCTTTAATTTTTAGCTGTAATTTGCTCATTATCACCTCCTTTTATTAAAATATCAAAATTAATTGTTGAATGTAAAATTTCATCGTGCTGATCCATAGCACAATTATTTTCTAAAATGACCTCACTACTAAAACCTTCAATGCTCTTAAGTATCAAGTTAATATGCCTTATAATGGCAAACATACTGCCTATATGATGGGTATATATGTCGCATGAAAATCTTGCCTTTGTAGCAAAATTGGACAGCATATGCAGGTTATTATAATTCACTACGCGCAATCTCAGGTAAGGAATGGTGACCGGTTTGGGTAAGTAGTCATAAATGTTAGTAACATATTTCCTTAAATCAGAGTTTGCTTTTAATGCTGCATAAACGCTATTGTACAACTCATTTATGGCTTGAATTTTTTCCATAATTAACTCCTGTAAAAACTAAAACATAAGCAGCATACCGCTGCGGACAACGGTATGACACTGTAACTATAAAACAACTCGCACTTCGCGAAATGGAGAATACACCTTCTTCACTTCAGACAAATGGCTACTTACCCCCGATTCACGATCTTTGTAAATAGCAGAAACATGCCGCATAATACCTAGTTTTATCTGCTCAGGAACATTGTCATAGCCAGCCTCGTATACAACATCTGCTCTTATTGCATTCAAATAATTGAAAAACTCAACGTAGCCCCCTACATCACTAAAATAATACTTAAGTGTTCTCTTCTCTTGATTTTTAGACATCATTGCAGTAGCCAATACTATCTTACTCACAGGGCCATAGCTTAAATAGATCCTACGAGGTACATAATCTTCATATGAAACTTGCCATGTTTGCTTTACCAGTGACTTTTCCATATACCACTCAGCATAATCAGTTGCCATAAAAATTAGATCTGAAATCAACTTATCATCCTGGTCGTTCTCAATGCGTAAAAAAGATTTAACCTCTTCTAAAGTAACTGGAAAAGATTCAGGCTTAGATTTACGTTGCACAGATATTCTTGGTGAAGTAGATCTTGTTGACATGATAACCCTCCTTTTTGATATAGCTAGAATAAGTAAGTTTTGCCTCGTGACAGCGTGGGGCAAATCTTACTTACTTTAGCTATGCAGCTTGCATTCAACATTAAGTTAAATTGACGCAGCAACAACTCTGAGTGCTTTATCGTATGAATATATTGAGAAGAGAACGTATTAAAGCTGTTTCTCCTTTTTTATTGATAAAATTTGAACTTATAGCATATTCAACTAGTCTGGATTTTAGTAGATTAACATTTTGAGAATGAATATTATTGAAGACGGAGTTTAACTCTTTAGCAAGCAGACTGCGAAATTTTTGCACACTGTCATATGCGATATTTTCAAGTTCATGTGCAAATTTATCTTGAGCTATAGTTGTTATATCTTCAATTTCCTTATTAAACTCCTCTAGATTTTTTTCGTTATTTTTAAAATTTTTCGTAAAAGTTTTCATATCAATTAAACTCAACTACTATCATAATTATAATGACAATAAAAAACTACCGAAGTAAAAAATTCATACTACTGTGTAACTTGCAAATACTTTTACGCGCTAGCAAGTGAAGTTTTACAAACACCATGTTGTGCTGAACCTTGAATATCTACTTCTTTCAATTCAGTGTCAGGAGCAATGGGTTTTGATATTGTGTATGTAATGCCACCGGCTATCAGTGCAGATACCACAGAAGCTGCAACTATTAATAGAGCAGACAATCCGGAAGCAATACTAAGAGCAGCACCTACTGCTAACATAGCTGCAAGGCTCGCATAGGCAACTTTTGGGGAAAATTGTCTTTTTCCTACTTTTTCTAGTGACACTTCATTTGTTTTAGTTTTTGTTTTGCCTAATTCACCATTAAGTGTTGCGTTTTCACTTTCTAGATTTTTTATTTTTTGTTTTAGTGATTCATTCTCTTTATTGAATTGTTTCAACTTAGTCTCATGTCCAACTATGTAACTTTTTGATTCTGCTAGTTCCTTTTGCGTTTTTTCTAATTCACTATTAAGCGTTGCGTTTTCATTTCCTAGCTCTTGTATTTTTTGTGCTAGTGATTCATTTTCTTTATTGAATTCTTTCAACTTAGTCTCATGTTCAGCTATACAACTTTTTGATTCTGCTAGTTCCTTTTCTAATTTTTTCAATTCTTCATTTTTTGCATCAATGCCTTCTTCACCTTCTGATTCAGTACATATTCCACTGTCGTCACTACTACTACTTTCATTTAAAGAGATAGAGGTCTGTTTACCACTACATGTAGCATTTATTTTTTGCGGTGACTCAATTTTTTCTACCATACTCTTAACACTAACACATGATTGCTCATCTACTGTACTGTCACTACTTTCATCAAAAGAGGTCCGTTTATTACCACTTTCTAGTGCAGTAGTCACATTACTTCTTTTTTTTACAGTTTTTGCTGGAGTTCCATGACTGTACTGTAATAAACGGTAGTGACCTCCTCTTTCAATCTTTATGTTAAGATCTTTTGCTTTTTCCTTAGGCTTTATACGATAACTTTCTTCTGCTGCCTCTAACATTTCTATTATAGCCTTTTTACCTTCTACATTGCCGACAATATCCCTTGGAGTTCGGCCTTGACTATCTTTTAGTGAAGGATTTGCGTTATTATTCAATAAAAGCTGAGCTATCTCTTGATGACCATGCGAAGCAGCAATATGCAAAGCAGTTGGTCCATCACTGGATCCATCTTTCACTTGAGTGTTAACACTTACTTTCTTTTCTAGTAGGAGTTCTACTATTGGTACATTGTTACATGCCACAGCAAGATGTAATAATGTCCAATCTTCCGCAATTTCTTCTGAAGTTTTTATACTGAATAGGTGATCTTTCCAGAGATCGTTTTTAAATTTGTTATATTCCCCACGATCTTCTTTAGGTAACTTCTTTTCTACCTCATATAACTCATCTTTCATTTTTTGAAGCAAATTATCCTCGTTCAAACCTTTACTCTCACTTACTTCATTTATTATTTCAAAAAACTTTTCCTTTTTTATTGCAATAACTTTTACACCTAATTTATTTATCATTGCCGTACAGTCAATGGCGTCAACTTAAGGAAAAATATCAGCGATAGTGTATAAAATTTCTCTCTAAAATTTTTACCATTAAATTACCCAAAAGCTGCAATAAATAGCAC
>CACPSE010000057.1:0-5136 GCA_902636535.1 uncultured Wolbachia sp.
CTAAAAACTCTTTGACATCTATACCTTCCTCTACACAATCAGCAGCATCCCATTTCTCAGGCTTACCTCGAGGAATTTCAAGCACAGCAAGTGATGCAATTCCAATTTCTAAAAGCTTATTTCCAACATTTTTAGCATATTTTGCACCTGCTTCATCATTATCAGGCCAAATAATAATATGTTTGCCTTTAAGTTGTGACCAATCAGTTTTTTTAACATCTGCGTTTGCTCCAGACATTATTGTTGTTGCTGTTATTCCTTTTTCTATTAGAACTTCAGCACATTTTTCTCCTTCAACCAGAACAACTTTATCGGACTTCAAAATACCTGGAATATTATAGAGAGGTCTTATCTTTGGTGCTCTATAACTCAATGCTTTAATATCAAAAGGGCGATATTCTTTCCCTTCAGGAGTGTCATAACGGTAGACTGTTACAATAACTTGATTGTTTTCATCATAGTAGTTCCAACTGCATGTTAAAAATTGTTCTAGATTTTTGTATTCTATAGTATGTTTTTTTCCAAGCCACTGAGCTATAGAAGCCATTACTTCAGGAAACTCTGTTCTAGTGCTTTTTCTATGTACTTCTGCCCAAAGGTCAATGATATCACCACCTTCTTTTGTTGCAAAATCGTGCCATAGGCCAGCTTCACTGCCACTTAATTCTACTACTAGACTCTTTCCTTTATCACCTTGTACATTGCCTATATAAAACTTATCACCACGAAAAGTTCCCCTTGGTAATAGGTACGAAAGACAAGATCTGATATTTAGTAAAAGTTGATCTTTTAACTGCTCTTTCTCCTCTAATGGCTTATAATGTCCATTCTTTAGTGGAGTTGCGGAATTAAAATCACAATAGACATCCATAAAATCCTCTAAATATATTTTAAATTTAATTAATTAAAACTAAGCAGTAGCTATAGTCTTCCAACATCCATTAACTTTGCGAATGTATTTTGTTATAGGCTTGCTATTTCTAAGTTCATACATCACTTTTAAAGTATTTGTACGTTCGTTAGGTTTAAACATAACAATGCCAGATGTATAAGCACTTCTTAAAATGTTTGAGCCGCTTAAAGCTTGGAATGGATTTTTTTTCAATGTGGCTGAAGATACTTTTTTAGTATGGTGCGTGAGGATCACTCCAGCCATAGGGTTAGTTATAAAACGTAATTTATCCATTCCACTTTTTAGGAAAGAAAGCATGCTTCCGTAGTCGAGGAAAGAATCGATTACAATGAGATCAACTGTCTTTACATCAAGTTTTTTCGCTATCATTGATCTTATTCCTTCAGGATTCAGAGTTAATGGTATTTTTTTTGTAATGACCAAATTTTCTTTTACTAAATCCAAGAGATTCTGATCAATTTTAAGCTGAAGTAAGCGTTCTCTCATATCACTATACTCCATTTCGTTTTGCAGATAAAATATCTTCAATGGTTTTGCAGGTTTCATGTCAAGAAATGGTACTCCTGCAGCTAGATGTGCTAACAAGGAGAGTAGAAAATTACTTTTGCCAACTTTTGGAGTACCACCGATGACTAAAAGACCGCCAGGAGTTAAGATTCTTGGGCCTATTATATCTTTTGGCATTGGTGATTTATCATTTAAGTAATGTCTTACAGAAAATACTTTTTCTCCGTTTTCTTGCAACGTGGAATTTTTTTCAGCTTTAGTGTTCAACCACTTTTTGGCAGAATCTATGTTACCTTCAACAAAAGTCCAAAGACTGAGAATGTCTCCCTTCTTTTCTTTATAAATGTCATTCCAATTTCCTGCTTTCTCTCCTTTTATTTCAACTATTATCTTATCTTTACCTAAATTTCCCAGATAGAACCTATCTTGATAAAATTCTCCGCCCGGAAGTAAGTAAGATACACATTCCTTAATATTATTAATCAATAGTGATTTAATCTTTTGAGATGAAAAATCCATAAAATCTCCCTTTTTTCCAATAATTTTACTCAACATATTTTTTAAACGTTCAGAGTCCAAGTTAGCGAGCTCGCAAACAGTTCTGAAAGATTCTGTGCTGTGGATCCATGAATAAGCTTCTTTTCTAAGCTCTCTATTCTTTCCTGTTATATCCAAAATAGCCTGTTCAACAACAGCAACCCACAGCTTCTCTTCATCGTACTTCAAAATGGAACCCAGTCAGATTGAACGTCATTACTTTGTTCAGGAGTAATAGCTGCAGCAATTCTATTCCTGTCTCCATATCTACTATCGGTCTCAATGCCAACTTTTGCAGTAAATTCTAGGCCATTTAAATCTGCAACTGAGCCAAGCTTACGGGCAAGTATCGCCTTCTCTGAATTATCATGTGGGTGAATATTGCGTGCTGACTCTAAAATACTTCGAATCATAGCACGACCCATTTCTCCCCAGACATCTTCTCTTTCAACGTTTGCTTTGCCACTTTTAATACCAATTACTTGATAAATCTTACGTTTTGCATATGGCCCTTCAGTGACCGTAAATTCAGCGTTTAAATAGATGCTGCCAGTAGAAAGACTCCTAGTGAACCAACTTTCATATCCTCCAGGCTTTATTGCCATTTTTACCTTGACTATTGTACCTTTCGGTATTAAACTGCTTTGCAGTTTCACGTTGTTAAAATCAGTTAAATCCTGTAACATAAATGTCTCCATAATAAAATTGAAAAAGAATCAGTTGTTCCATTGATTTATAAGTTGCCAACTACCATTTATCTTATCGACAAGCTTACTTGGCACACGTTCACCATTACGTAACTCAAATACTATCTGACGTACAGTGCTTCCTTCATCTTGACTGAACATCACCATTCCAGTAGTGTAGAATCCCCTTAAAGACCCAGCACCACTTAAACCTTGAAATGGATCTTCTTCCAGCATCTTTTTGGACAATTTTTTTGTGTGATGGGTCAAAATTATCCCAGCGTCTGGATTAATAGCATTTCTCAGTCTTTCAAGCGTTTTTTGCAGGAAGAATAGCATAGCACTGTTATCGTTTTCATTACCTGAATTAAAGATATTTCGTAGAGGATCTATGGCGATAATATTTGGCTTGAAACTTTTTTCCTCCAGAGAGTTTTTTATTTCATCTATCTCTTCACTACTAAACGATAGTTGTACTCTTGGCGTGATCATGAAGTTGTTTGCACCAATATCCAAAAGCTCTTTATCAAGTTTTAACTCCTGTAGACGCTCTTTTAAATATCCATCATCAATTTCAGTCTGCAGACAGAGAACTTTCATAGGCTGACTGGGAATCATGCCAAGAAATGAAACGCCAGCAGCCACGTGCATTAACCACGAAATTAGAAAATCACTTTTGCCGATTTTAGGTGGACCACCAAATACCAATAAACCTCTTGGAGTTAGTATCCTTGGATATATAATATCTTCCGGTATGGGTGATTGATCATTTAGATATTCCTTCACACTGAAAAAAGGGATTTTTTGACTAACGGTGAAAAAATTTTGTTCCATATTATTCTCCAATTTTTAATTAGGCAGCAGTAGCAAAAGCCTTAGCTTTAATTTTCGCGAGTAATTTTCCCAAATGCGGTTCTTCAACCATATTCAGGCATCCACTTCGATCCTTAGCAGGGTATCCCCAAGAATTAATGGTCTGACAGACAAATGAACGTACCTCTGTGCCATCATCTTTCTTGAGTCCAACCATGCTGATTACTTCATCAACAATGCCGGGAATCTCACTGGCAGTTTTAGCCCCTTCACATTGAGGTAGCCAGGTCGGACGATTGAAGTCATCTAAATATTGACCTAAAGTACCAACGGTAATGATATCTTTATTTGGAATGTGCTGAAACTGATTGAGCCATCCCATCATCTCTTGCGCAAGTATTCCGTAAGCAGCTCTCATATCTTGCTTTCCACTTCTCTCAGAAAAAGCTTCCGGTTGCATTTTTGCCCATAAGAGACAAAGACGTGATGCTACAGTGATGCTATCAATAAAGATACATCGATATTTAGAAAACTCTTCATTGTATTTACTTGATACGTGCTCATAGTGTTTTTGGCTATACGCTTGATCAGATTTTAGTGCAGGGTTTGGACCACCAATTAGGCAGGCAATATCCCGAGCTTGACTCCAAGTACGAACACTAATCGAATCTCCCTGCCAATCTTGAACAGCAAGCAGACCTGCTTCAAAATCAAGGCAAAGTGTTGGTTCACTTATAGTCTTTAAGAGGCTGGTTTTACCAATACCGTAAGGACCAAAAATTACTACTTTTATGCCTGTGGTTGTTTTCAGTCTTTCATTATTGTTTAAAATTTTAAAAGTCATTTATTCACCTCAATGTTATATGTTATATATTCAGGAAAGGTAGAATTTATGTTCAATTTTTCTTTTTGCCCTTGTAGTAGATGGAAGAGAGTTTTGTACGTATTTTTCTTATCATAGTATTTAAAGTAGTTCTTGATATGTTGTTCATCTTAGCAACTTCATATAAGTTAAAGTACTTGAGTTGTTCGCATATCTTTTGCATCTTTCTTGGTAGCGTTGAAATCATGTAATCTACATCAGTACGTTTCGCTACTTCATCTTCAAAAGCTTCTATTTTCTCAATATTGATGTAGTTATTAATATTGCGTTTTATACATAGTTGTTTCTCTAATAAGTTGTTAGCACGACGTTCAGTTAATCTTGCTACAAAAGTGTTAAAGCTACCTTTACTTTCATCATATCTATCAAGATAAGTCCAAATTTCACAGAAGAGTTCTTGCTCAAGATCTTCATGAGTTTCATGAGCAAAGCATTCAAAAAATTTTAACCTTTTAACTTGGTACTGTATGTTTTGAACAACTATAGGATCAACACCAGAATAACGTTTCATAACTTCTCCTTAAAACAATTAATAGCTTTAAGGATGAGAACTTATAGGTGCACTTTGTAGGACAGGAGCAAAAATAAATAATACAGATGTGATTTTTAACCTATTGATATTCTATTGTTTTTTTTCGAGAATAATACAGTTCGATTTTCAAATAATACTGCAATAAAAAATTAGGCAAAAATTCATTTTTTTTGGACAAAAATTTTCCAAATCCTGAATATATATTATATAAGCCTTTCAAACTCATCACAGGTGTCAATACTCACACAATCAGGTCGAGCAGCAA
>CACPSE010000058.1:0-5113 GCA_902636535.1 uncultured Wolbachia sp.
ATCAATTTTCCTACTTTACTATTAGGAGAAATACTTACACTCGTCCTAACATCATCCATAGCATCTAGTATACCATTGATACCAAATACTTGCTTTAAAACATCATTATTATGTCGTCCAAGTGTTGCTGTATCACCTATACTATCAAGCAAGTCATATATAGCCATCATGGAAAAAAACTTTCCACCTTTAGCCCCTTTGATTTTTGCTGAATCAAATTTATTACGATCAAATGCAATTACTTTTTCTTTAAGGCTGCTTTCTACATTACTAATATAATCTGCAAAAACTTTTTCACCAAGATCATCAAAATGACTTTTAAACCTGTCGAAAGTATCTTCCCTAACTCCTTTTGCTAACAAGTTCTGTTTAATTTCCTCTACAATATTGTTGTAATCTTGATTAGTTTGAACATCACCTATGTCTTCAATGTATTTTTTATTCTCTAACAACTGCTTATCATTTGATAGTTGATGTAATTTATTATGAATTTCCTCTCTTTCTGCATCTGTAGTAAAATTTTTAATTATATCATCGAATTTTACTTCATAGCCATCGATGCTTAAATAATACTCAATATTTTGTCCTTTTATTTTTTCTTTTATAACGTGATCCTTATCTCTGCCTACTTTTACTAAGATCTCAATACCATCACTATCATCATCTACAAAATATCTTTCTGCATTCTTCATTTCTATAATATCACCTATTATCAATTTTTTATCATTACCATTGTTATCTTTTACTTTTACATATACATCAGTCCTATCAGCATTGCCTATCATATCAAACACTTGCTCACGACCTATATCTACAATTTCATTAGTTAAATCCTTAGCATTATCAATATCAAATAGCTCTTTAACACGTTGTTTTTTTTCTTCCTCTGTAATCTTTTCTTCATCAAACGAATCTATGCAGGCCATACTTACACTTCTTTCTCTTCTTGGTTTTTTACTTGGTGGATACTCCGGTGATGAAGGTTCTCTTTTCTTTCCTTTAGAACAAGCAGGTAACATATGAACTGAACTATGAACTACTTCAACAGGAATAAACCCTTCCTTAGTTGTCCTACTTGTTAAAATAAGTTTATTTGGATTATTAGATCCTTTATCGAAAACAACACCGATAAATTTCACCTCATCACCATCTGTGAGTGTTTTATAGGTAACGCCCTCTTTATACTCTTCATTTATTTGATCATTTGCTTCCCTCAATAAAGCTTGAGCTCCTTTGCCCTGCCTTGATGTCTTAAGTTCTAATCCTATTGGAGTGTACTCCTCAGCATTTCCACCTTGAGCTACAAACTTAATACCATGAATTAGCATGTCAATACGTTCTCCTCTACCAGTTTGAAACTCAGTTAAAACTAATGCTCTGGTTTCAGGAGATTCTTGTAATTTTAGGTCGCTATAATAACTAAATACTCCATTCAATATTCCCTGAAAATGAGCTTCTTTATTAATGAGAGTCTTAAAAGGGAATATTCCTTCTCCAATTTTTTCTAATAATTTACTATATTCTCTTATTGATAAAGATTGAATATCTAATGCTCTATCGAATGTTTCTTTTAACTCATTAGGATAAGGAACTTCTTTGAAAGTACCTTGAAATCTATTATCTCCGTTATTGTACTCTTGTAAAGAATTATATTTTTCAGTCCAAATAGTAAGATATCTTCTAAAATCTGACTTGTATCTAGTATCAAAATTAAGATTTAATTCGGCTATTTCTCTATTTCCTATCTCTCTATTTAATCTATCAAGAGGAAGCACTTCATCCAGACCGTTCAGAACATCCTTTCTGTTAGCTTCAACAATATTTATTACATAAACTAACTTCCCTGTATTTTCTGGAATGAGCACCATTGTTACAACTGCGTGGCTTCCATCAAGGTTAGTTGATAGTGCTTCTCTGCTTCTTTGAGCAGCTAGACGTCCAGGTCTACCAGAATCGGGATGCGCTTCAGTAGGTATATTGTCTCCTCTATAGATAAAAATGTGTTTTTTAAAACCAGTTTCTAAATCTTCAACTCTATTTAACAATAGTGATTGCCCTAGTAAAAACCTACTAAAATAATGATTATCTCCCTTCTCCGGTGTACCAGGAAAAGTATGGTAAATACGTTCTATATTATTTTTTATTCGTTTTTTTAGTGCGTTTGTATAAATTTCTTGCGTATCCCAATCATCAGAGGATTTTAGCATATCTTGAAAAAGAGGGATTATTCTTTCCTTACGATTCGATACCCTAACGTCAGAGACAGGAGATGGATTATCAAGATTGACACCAACACATAAAATTTCATCTGCAGTGGTTAGAACTCGCTGAACATTTGGTTGAAACCCTTGTGCATACTTTTCTGCTTGCTGCAAAGCCTTATCTGGAGTAGCATTAGAACCTGCTCCCGCTTTTAACTCAATAATAATGGGAATAGAATCTAATGCACGATCAGGACCACGAGCTAGCAGGATAATATCAGCATAACCCCTTCCTGCAAGTTGTTCTGGGTAAACTCTAAGATTGTACCTATAGTGGAAATTCATGAAAACGCCTACCATAAACCCATGATGTGCTGCTTCACGTGCACTATTATCATAGACTACTGATTCTACATATTCAGAATGAACGTTATTAATTTTTTCAAGAACTTTTTTTAAAGACCTGCTAACTGTTTGCACATCAGAATCAGATAGCTTCGCTATATCACCTTCGGGATTATTCCATATTCCTTTCTCTACTTCATGAAATTCTTTACCAGCAGGGGAATCAAGTATCTCTTTAACTTCCATATTAACAAAAATTCCATCCTTTCCTTTGTAGATCTGTACTAATCTGGATTTTATTCTATCTTGAATTTTATTCTTAATATTTTGCTCAACGTTCCGATCTCTAATCTTACTCCTATCTATATTATTTCTTAATATGCTCTCCAACTCATTAACAGTAAACTGATGGCCACGCTTACCTTCTGAAATGGAAAATAAATCTATATTATTAATAGCGTCTTCAGCATTTCCAATTTGACCATTTTTGACAATAGCTACTTTTAAAGTTTTCGAAGTATCAAAACTAAAATAAATCTTTTTAATATTTAACTTTTCTGCAATTTTTGTATCCAGCAAAGTAGAAAAGCTCCCTAAGAAGAAGTGTGTAAAAAATCCTGCTTTTTCTACAGAGTGTAAATAAGATGGAATCTGATCCAAAAAGGACTGAAATCTCGGTTCAAAAGATTTAAAATCCTCATCTTGCCGGCTTATACCAACTTCTTTACCTGCTTCCTCTATCAATAACTGTATTAACTCAAAGTCTTGTGGTCTTACTTTACCCATGACTCTTTTTAAGCCTTTTGCAAGCTCTTTATCATTATCAATAATATTCCTTTCAAGACCAAAATTATAATGGTTTCGTTTACCTGGAGCACCAACATGAAATAACTGTATTTGAATATTTCCACCACCATATTGAGTTTCAATCTCACCAGAAACACTAATTCTTGCGTTAAGTATTCCACTCATTGCTCTTATTTCAGGTTCACCTCCCCAAGTATTAGGGTTCCTCATGTTCTTTAAGTAATTCTCAAAATTGCCTTCAACAAAATCTCTGAACTTATTTTCATTATCACGTATATAATCAACTTCTCGGTTGCGAAACACATTTCTTACTAAGTTTGCAAATGTATCATCATAATTGGCAGTACTTAAATTCCTTACCAAATTCCTAATACGATCTAAATTTTGAATTACAGCTCCTTCATTTCCAAATAGTACTTCATACCTTTGTCGAAATAAAGCATCGTCGTTTCTGACGGGTATTAAATAAGCCATAGTAACAGACCAAAACAAGCAACTACCGTCTCCTGGAACATCGATTCTCTTAATCCGACTTCCACTTTCGGAATCAACATCAGATCTCCGATAACGCTTAAGTTGAGAAAATTCTCTAGCTTGCTCTATATATTGCATTTCATCCGATAATTCAGTAATCTTTGAATTAATATTTTCTTTTTTTAGACGATCTATTGGATATTGTGTCTTAAACATAAAGCCCCTTCATTACATTATACCAAACCCACTATTTATTATCAGAGATACCAACAATATAAGCTGTTTTACCTACATGCTAACTTACATATATAACATTTGTATTATAGTGCAACACCTTTTTGACAGAAACTAAAGCAGTAACAAGAAACCACCACCTGTTTTATAGAATTGCCTTATAATACCTCTTAATTACCCAACCCTAATTGCTCACATGCTTTGCTTAATTTTACTTCAGTTAAGCTAGCAGGCCCTTCAGATCTAGAATTACCATATGATAAAAATTTATTTAATGAATCAATATCTCTTTCCTTTAATACAGATCGTATATACTCCGCTTGTCTAGAATCCATAAATTCTTTAATCTGACCAGAATTAGCCTTATCTAATATTGCCCATACCGGTTCCATGTAATTTTGATTTACCCAAGGCACTAATAAACTTGTAACAAGAAAGCAAGATCTATTACAAACTTCTTCCTTCAGCACATAAGTACGATGGCTATCAAATCCCTCCTTTCTCCACATATGCATAAAAAGCTTTGCACCTTCACCAGCATAATATGAGCTGTTCTCTGTTTTTATATAGTGTAGCCAGACAAGATATTTATCTTCTGAAACATTACTTGGTTTTAAATAGTCAAACAATGCTTGAAATTGATCAAAGCGAAGTGCACCCTGTAGCGTGTTTAGACTACCATAATAACCATTTTCAGCTAAATCTCTTTTTAGAAGTTCTGTATATTTATCAGGATTTATTTGACTAAAACAAAATTCGAATATTTCAGGATAACTATTACAACGACTACCTGCTGCATATACTGCTGTTTTCATGAAGATCTCGTCCTTTTTTTGTGTACCCATCTCACTTTCAGGCAATGATTTTATTTTATTCCAGAAGAATTCCACTGCCTGCTCTTGCTTAAAACTCATAGCACATTTTAGCCCGTACTCATACGGGTGACAGCCATCTAAATTTAATTTAGAGATATAACCGCTGATAAAATGTGACCAAAACTGCGCTAAAAGACCAGATCCGCAACACCTAACTAAGTGCTCATACTCCAACAG
>CACPSE010000059.1:0-5106 GCA_902636535.1 uncultured Wolbachia sp.
ATTTTTTAAACATTTGCAGCGTAGGTTAGTTGCAATTAAAAGCAGCTAAATCTTGCTTGTCAAGCGTTTAAAGCATAAAAAACGCCAATATTTTAAAGCGGATAATAACCCCAGGGCTTCTTTTGCCTTTTTTTCCGTTTGGTAAATTTTTTAATATTTATACGGAAGGTGTCATCCCAGTGCGTGACACTGGGATCTAGCCTTTATTATTTGGTTGTCTTCTGGATCCCAGTATCAGCTACTTTCATGACATCATCATAAAGTAAACCAGTGTCAGCTACTCGGATGACAGGAGAAGGAGGCTACTTTCATGACACCATTCTTTTTTCTGGATCCAAGTAGTTAAGGTACTGGCCTGACAACCGTCATCCCACTGCTTGTTAGGGGCTGAGATACCGTGGCGGTATGACGATAAGACACAAAGCCTAATGGAAAAAACTGCGAACGCCAGTGAAAAACATAGCAATTTTATTTTCATTTGCAGCTTTTATCACATCTTGATCTTTCAGCGAGCCACCGGGCTGAATTATAGCTGTAATCCCATGTTTTGCGCTTTCTACTATGCTATCTGGGAATGGAAAAAATGCATCTGAAGCAAGCACCGCACCTTTACACTTTTCACCCGCTTTTTTCACTGCAATGTTCCCACTATCTATTCTGCTTGTTTGCCCTGCGCCGATGCCAATAGCACAACCATCTTTTGCTATAACTATTGCGTTGGATTTCACATGTTTACATATTTTCCAGGCAAAAATAAGATCTTCCTTTTCTTTTTTTGTTGTAGTGCATTCTGTTACTTGTTCTGCTTTTATTGTGTGGTCATTATTTTCTTGTACCAAAAACCCACCAATAACATTTTTAGTTTGGTATTTCACATTTTGTTGAAAAGATTTATGAATAATCACTCTTAAATTTTTCTTTCTTTGCAAAATTTTTAGTGCCTCATTGCTGACTGACGGTGTTATCACAACTTCCAAAAATATCTCGTTTAATTTTTCTGCTAGCTTTAAATCTATCTCCCGATTTAAGGCAACTATACCACCAAAACTGCTTATTTCATCACACGATAGAGCTTTTTCATATGCCTCCAAAGCATCATTACCAACAGCAGCGCCACATGGGTTATTGTGCTTTATTATCACTGCTGCAGGTTCTTTAAACTCAGAAATTATGTTAAGTGCGGACTCTATATCTACTATATTATTATAACTCAACTCTTTTCCATGTATTTTTTCCAGCGGATGTTTGGTAAATTGATTACTATAAAATGCAGCTTTTTGATGGGGATTTTCACCATACCTGAGTTCTTGTACTTTATGTCCATATAGTGCAAAAAACTCTGGCAACTCATTATTTTTACTCTGGGATAAAAACCAACTGTGAATATTAGAATCATAGTGTGCAGTGAGAGCAAATGCTTTGGTTGCTAAATATTTTCTATATTCCAATGTTGTTTCATTGTTATTTTTTATCATCTTAGCTTTCAGTGCTTCATAGTCTTGAATGCTAGAAATAACTGAAGTAAAACGAAAGTTTTTTGCTGCAGCTCTAATTAACGCCACTCCGCCGATATCAATTTGTTCTATAATTTGCTCCTCACTTGAATCGCTATTCACCGTCTCCCAAAATGGATATAGGTTGGTTATAAGCAGGTCTATTGGCTCAATACCTAGATTTTGTATTTCTGTTTTGTGCTTTTCTCTATCGCAAAGTATTCCTCCATGAATTTTAGGGTGTAAAGTTTTCACTCTACCACCTAGTATCTCTGGAAATTGTGTGTAATCTGAGACTTCTTGTGTTTTTATTCCTGCACTAGATAGCACTTTATAAGTATTGCCCGTTGAAAGAATTTCTATTTGTTGCTGTATTAAAAACGATGCAAGATTAATTATATTCGTTTTATCGTATACTGATATTAAAGCTCTTTTTATTTTCATTTTTGTACAGAAAGTTTTTTAAGATTATATCTAAGGAAAGAAAATTTGTCTATATATAGCTACTACGTCATACCGCCGAGGTATCTCGTTGTAAATTCCGCTATAGCTGTACGAACATTCATTTTTGAAGACAGCAATTGGTGTCATTCCAGTCTGGAATCTAGTCTTTATTATGCAGCTACTTATTTAAAGTTAAGTTTTCTGGATCCCAGTGTCTGGGCACTGGTATAACAAAAAAAGGAGCACTGGAATGACACCCTTGGTGGCAGACAGCTAAAGGAAAATATCAACTAGGTTTATAATCTATCACTACCGTGTTTGCAATTTTGTCGTGAAAAGCTTGTTTATGTTCATCACCTACTGCACATACTAAAACTAAGATTAGTATAGCTAAGAATAAAATGGGATTACAAAGTGATATGCAATAAATTATAAAAAGAGCTATAGTCCTTTTCATTGCTTGCATTGTAGTGATTGACTCAAATGTATCTTTGTCTTTTACACGCATGCTAAATAACAAGTGTCCTGGAGTGCCGCCAAATTTTACTAGCATGAATATATAAAATATACATGGTATCATTAAAAATAAAGAAAATACAATCGTGGTGATTACAATTATTGCACCCATGATCCCTTGTATTGCGTGTGTAAGTGAGAAACCCACCGCCATTAAACCAAATGGTATTGCGATAAATAAAATACAATCAACTATAAATGCTAGAGTACGTCTTGTCATCGTTGAGTAGTTTACTTTTTTATCCATGTACTACCTATAAAGAAAAATATCAACTAGATTTATAGTCTATTACTACTGTTTTTGCAATTTTATCATGAAGAAACTGCTTACGTTGGTCAAATATTGCGAATATAAAAACTAGAATCGGTAAAATTGCAAACCACTGAGAAACATAATCAATTAAAAAAAGAAAAACAAATGATAAAGCTGCCTCAGAAATGCACCTTATTGTTGCTTGCATTAGAGTAACACTTTTAAATGTATTTGCATCTTTGACATACATACCACATAACAACTGTCCTGGAGTACCTCCCAGTCTTGTTATCATTAATATTTCTAATACTGTGTACAGCATTGATGTAAAGATTGTATAAGGAGATGTTAACTGTTTAATTTCGTCATGAAAGTTATTAACTTCGTGATTGCCAGATACTGCAATGTATAGAATGAATAAAGGAAAGAAAAATATGATATAGTCAAGTACTTCTGCTACAGTACGCCTTGTAAACCCTACATAATTTATTTTAACACTCGTTTCAGTATTCATATATACCCCACCTAATATTTTATGTTACCAACTAATATAAAGATACGTTATTAAACAATCGTAAATATGCCAATTTGGATAATATTGACCCACTCTATTATTTGAATTAACATTAAATCATTTACAGTTAGGGAAGTTATGTCAACACCAATCACAGTTGCGTATGGCGATGGTATCGGGCCAGAAATTATGGAAGCGGTGCTGTCGATATTGCGCGAAGCAGAAGCGAAGATCTCAATAGACATTATTGAAATAGGGGAGCGTGTTTATAGTAAGGAATGGTCTCACGGAATCTCTCCAAGTGGTTGGGAGTCAATTGAAAGGACAAAGATATTACTCAAATCTCCGACAACAACTCCTCAAGGTAAAGGGCACAAAAGCTTAAACGTTGCACTGAGAAAGAATTTAGGGTTATATGCAAATATCAGACCGTGTATTTCGTATCATCCTGTTATAGAAAATAAATTCGATAAGTTTGATATCGTAGTAATACGTGAAAATGAAGAGGACGTTTACACCGGAATAGAACACAGGCTCACTGGCGACTCTTACCAATGCACTAAAATTATTACTAGATCCGGCTCAGAAAAAATATGCAGGTACGCTTTTGAATATGCAAAAAAACATAGTAGAAAGAAGGTAACTTGTCTTACTAAAGATAACATAATGAAAATGACTGACGGAACTTTCCATGCAGCGTTTGATCGTATTGCAAAGGAATACCCGGACATAAAGGCAGAACATTATATAGTTGATATTGGCATGGCACGTGTTGCCACAGAACCGGAGAATTTCGATGTTATAGTAACCGAGAACTTATATGGCGATATATTATCGGACATTGTGGCGCAAACCTCTGGATCTGTTGGACTCGCTGGAAGTAGCAATATAGGTAATGAATATGCAATGTTTGAAGCAGTGCACGGTTCTGCTCCTGATATTGCAGGAAAAAACATAGCTAATCCTTCTGGACTTTTAAATGCTGCAGTGCATATGTTGGTCTACATCAGTCAAGTGAGTACTGCAAAACTAATTTACGATGCATGGCTCAAGACTTTGGAGGATGGAATACACACCGCCGATTTATATAAAGAGAAAAAGAGTAAACAAAAAGTTGGTACCAAAGAATTTGCAGAAGCTGTTATAGACAATCTAGGAAAAAAACCGAAAACATTATCTGAGCTTATAATTGGCAGTGATCCAAATAGTAAAGTGGATAAAATACAGGATAATTATGAACAGGATTATAAGATTAAAAAACTAGTGGGTAGCGATATAACGCTTGCTTGGGACAAATCCAGCAATTTTGATCAAGTAGTAAAGTTATTTGAATCAAGTAATCTGCAAATGATAGCAATATACTCAAAAGGACTTGCAATTTGGCCAGGAAGTTCAAAATCTTTAAGAGACCAAATAACCTGTAGGTTTATCGCAAATAATGAAAAGCAAGCTATTACAAATAGTGATGTAAATAACTTGCTAATCAAACTCGAGGAAAATAGCTTTGACGTGGTGAGAATGGATAAGTTGTATTTATATGATGGGAAAGAGGGGTTTTTCTCTTAATGATCGTTATATCAACTATGTTTTTTTAACACTCCCCACTCCGACAATGTTCGTACAGTTGTGTGTCAGCTACTTGCATGACACCATTTGTTGTAAACTTGTAAACTCACTTTTTCTTGATTTTTTGGTTTATCTTGTCTACCTATTTTGCCACTCTGCTGAACGGACAATGGCGTCAACTTAAGGACACATTTTAGACTTCTTTGTTGAAATAAAACAGAAACAAAAGTGCTGTTTATTGCACTCTTTGGATAATTTAATGATAAAAAATTTAGAGATAAATTTTATACACAATCACTGATATTTTCCCTTAAGTTGAC
>CACPSE010000060.1:0-5074 GCA_902636535.1 uncultured Wolbachia sp.
TCATTAATTGTCCTGGGTGCTTATCAAGTTTAGATTCTAGTCTTTCAAAGAGAGTAAATGCATCAGCTGTTGCTCCAGCAAACCCAGCAATTACAGAATCACCAGAGAGACGCCTAACTTTTTTTGCTCCAGATTTTATAACAGTGTGGCCCAGTGAAACCTGTCCATCACCTATTGCCACTACGCTTTCACCCTTTCTAATTGATAATATAGTAGTGCCATACATTTTACTGTTGTCGTGTTGAATCATTTTTCTATCACTTTAAATAAGAATCTCATTATACTTTAATCTTTAGTCAAATTTGCTAAATATGTTTAATTATAGCTTATAATATAATACCTTCCTTATAACATTTAAAGTGCAGATGCAAAACATAATTCACCCAGATTTGGAAAAAAGTATAAATAATTGGTTTGAGGCAAAATTTAACGGCCTTACATTGCCATTTTATAGCTCTATAGATCTTAGAAACTCCAGCTACAAAATTGCCCCAGTGGACGCTAATTTATTTCCTGCGGGGTTCAATAACTTAAGTGAAGAATCAAGAACGATGGCAGCAAGATTGATAGAAAGCTACTTTAAAAGACATCAATACAAAAAGGTTCTTATAATACCGGAAAATTATACACGCAATAAAATGTATATAGAAAACGTATTTGTTATAGAGAAAGTACTGCAGCTCGCAGGTTTTGAAACTAGAATTGGTCTTTTACATAATGAAGTATACAATTTAATAGAACCGTATGAAGCTATTGTGAAAGAAAACTCTCTATTAAAGACAACTTCAGGATTTGTGCCTGATGTTATTATACTGAACCGTGATATGACGAGCCACATTCCAGACATGCTAAAAGACGTAAAGCAAGATATAGTACCAAGCCCACTATACGGTTGGCATAGCAGGCAGAAATTTAAGTATTTTGAAATCTATCAAGAATTAGCGTCCGAATTTTGTAGCGAATTTAAAATGGATCCATGGCTTATTTCTGTGCTTACAGAAAACTGTAATGGAGTTGACTTTAATGATGATTCATCACTAGGAGCAGTAGCGACTAAAGTTGACCAAATATTGTCTCTAGTGCAAAAAAAATATGAGGAATATGAAATAAAAACACAACCTTACGTTTTTATCAAAGCAAGCAATGGCACATACGGGATGGGCATTATAACGGCAACAAGTGGAGAGGAAATATTAAACCTCAATAAAAAAAAGCGTCATAAAATGAAAAAGATAAAAGAAGGAATAGCAATCAATAGCGTTATTATACAAGAAGGTGTACCAACCATTGACGTATTTAAAAGCAGTTCTGCAGAACCGCTAATATACTATATAGGAAATACTCCAACATGTTACTTATACCGATGTAATAGCAGGAAAGATGTATATTCCAGCTTAAACTCCATTGACTGCGAATTTTATGACGTTAGCAAAATAGTGGAAGAAAAACCTCTAGCACTTTGGAATATAATTAGTAAATTAGCAGTGTTAGCATTGGCAGTAGAAATAAAATCTTTTCACCTCTAACCCTTACATTCCCACAACGTCGCCATTGGGGAGACCATTACCATCATAATCGTGCCTAATATGATTAGCGCCATCAAGTTCAGTGGAAGGATCGTCATTGATAGGTTGATTAAACAACTTGTCAAGTTGAACTGCAAGAAATACTGCACTATATATTATGCTGACTGTTACGCTTAAGTTGAAATTATAGATTATACCATTACCTAAGTTTATTGGTATAGTTGGAGTCTCTATCCTTCTTAATATGAAGTTTAATAAACCTAACGACAAAGTTAATGTGCTAATAATAAGGTCCTCCTTACACTCAGCAGACTTTTCAGGATCCTTATTGTCCAGATATTTCTTGCATGTATAATAATAGCTTATAGGTTCTGAAATGAACAAAAATAGGATCGTTGAGGTTAAGTTAATATAACTTATTATGTCTGTATTGCTTCCAGTGCAAAAATGGATGATTTTCAACATCATTAGCGCTTCTATGGTGCTGCTTGCAAGATTAGCCGATTTACCCAAAATTTTTGCTAATTCTTTTTTACCCTTAGGGTCTTTATAATCTTTTACCAAATCCCGTAAGATAAATGCAGAATGGACAATGTATAGGGTAGATGTCGGAAATTTCACCCATCGGGCAACATTCTTTATAAAGGAGATATTGGATCTGTTATTGTCAATAAACTCACAACAAAATTGCAGTGAAATCTTACACAATAGGGCTGTTAAACCTGTTGTGATGCAGATTACCTTCCTGAAATCATGATTATAAATATCATGCACCTTTTGTGCGGGCGTGTTGGATTCCTTTTTTAGCTTGCTTGGCATGAAATAGTTAACAAAATAATAACTCCCTGTTATTCTATCACATAAAATCCTAAAAGAAAAGCCCTATAAATCAGGACTTTAAGGGAGATTTATGCACAAATCGGCTAAGCATTTTATAAACAAGGGATCGGTACTGAGAGTTGGCACGCGAAAGTAATATCCATCCTTGATAATTGCTTTATATTCTATATCAAGTTCAACTAGAGTTTCTGAATGCTCAGAAACAAAAGATATAGGTGATAGAACTACAGGTACACCATCAGCTTTTGCGCGTAATAGCTCACTTTCAGTGCTTGGCTCTAGCCATTTTACAGGACCAATCTTACTCTGATAACATATTGACCAATCTAAGTTATTAATAGCTAACTTTTCTCCTATTAACTCTACACTTCTTTCTACCTGTGAAGCGTAAGGGTCGCCCTTTTTAATGATACTAAGAGGAAAGCTATGGGCTGAAAATAGGACTCTTGGCTTATCGATTCTGCTGGCTAATTTGTAATACTTAGTTATTAAATTAGCGTGAGCTTTAATAAAGTCTTCGTTATCATAATAATGGTCGATTATTTTTGTATTGCACTTTAGACCATGGTTTTTAGCATTTTTTTGCCAATTTTCGATGGATGATAAAGTTGTGGTAGTTGAATATTGAGGGTATAGTGGCAGCAAAATTACTTCATCAGGATCAAATTGTTTTACACTTTTAATAGCTTCGTCAGCAAATGGACGCCAATAGCGCATGCAGATGAATACTTTGGTTAGTTTTGGTGTCATTCCAGCGCGTGACGCTGGAATCCAGTTTTTTTTTCTAAATCCCAGTGTCTGGGCACTGGGATGACAAAAGACAGGTTTGTTAAGTTCTTGTTCAAGCGCTTCAGCTTGCATTTTTGTATTCTCCAGAATTGGCGATTTGCCTCCGATTTGCTCATATATTTCTCGTGCAGTATTTTCTCGTTTTGCAGATATAAACTTTGCTAGAAGAAACCGAAAGGGATTCAGTAGATTGATTATTCTCCTGTCATAAAAAAGATTGAATAAAAAAGGACAAACCGCATTCAATGAATTAGGTCCGCCAAGGTTAAATAAGATAACTGCCTTTTTCACCTACGCACTACTACAACAAGGTATTTTTGGGGTGCCTATACGTTCAGCTACAGGTTCATCAAGTATAGATATAGGCACTAAATTTCTCACACTAGCATACAATAAATGGCCAGATCTCTGCAGGTTACTCTTGGTGGATGTGAAGCTCCAATCGAAAAATGAATCGACAAAAAGACTTGGCGCTACTTCAAGAAGTTCAATAGCAGCTAAAGATAGCATTATACAACTTTGCAGGACCTTCAAAAGAACCTTTAGAGGGAAAAGTAAAACTTTAACGAAAAGAGAGGTGCTACTTGTTTCATCCAGTAGTCGCCCTGAGTTAGGCGAATTATACTCGGTGTGTTTTCTATTTTGATCAAAGATAGGAAATTTTATAGTATCTTTCTTAAATTCCGCGTCTATTTCTCCTCTACTATGGTTGGTGATTTTTTCCATTAACTTCTCACGCACATGCCAAGTTCTTACAACAAAACATGTAGCAACCATCAACGCAGCGCATATAAGTGCGCATTGCATGAGGCTCATACTGCCTAGCATAGCTGGCAGCGCAAAACAAACAAATGGCACTATGATAGCCATTTCAAGAAACGGAATAGTATTTCTTTTCATTGCAAAGGCAGCACCTTTTTTTAATTCTGTATTATGATGTGAGCTATATTCCAAATAGCTTAAAAATGCCAAACTAAAAGTCAAAAATCCTTTTGTTCCACAAAAAATTGACGATTTCAAGTTATTGACCAATTTTTTAGCAGTAGATTCAGCTTGTTTTTTAGTGGTAGGCTCAACTTGTTTGGTAGTGTTATTTTTACAACATTTACCCATACAATACCTCTTTGATGATTTATCCTTAACTATAAATAAAAAACTACTTTTATCAAATCAAAATTTACAATAAAATAAATCTATAAATATACTATTTTATATAAGGAAATAATATGGCAATTGAGAGAACGCTTTCGATATTAAAACCTGATGCAGTAAAAATAATATTACAGGCAAGATAAATTCATATATTGAAAGCTCTGGACTGAAGATTATAGCACAAAAAATGATGTTACTGACAAAAAAACAAGCAGAGCTATTTTATGAAATTCATAAAGATAGACCTTTTTTTGGGGAGTTAGTGGAATTTATGACTTCTGGTCCTGTGATAGTTCAAGTTTTAGTTGGTGAAAATGCAGTAAGTAAATACAGACAAATCATGGGAGCTACCGATCCAAAGCAGGCAGATAAAGGTACAATCAGAGGTGATTTTGCTGATGACATAAGTGAGAATAGAGTTCACGGCTCAGATAGCACGGAAAACGCTCGTAAGGAAATAGCTTTCTTTTTTGCTGAATGTGAGTTGGTGTAGTTCACTTGGATTTTTCTATATATAAAAATTTTCTGGATCCTATGTCAAGCATACATCTGTACGAACGTTGTAATTTTAAGATGGTAAATGGTGTCATCTTAACTAGTGTGACATTAAAATGACAATGACAAAGTTGTACCAAGTAGCTCACACTGGAACTTATAGCTATAATAAGTGTATCCGTTCAGCGGAGCGGCAGAAAATGGTTGAGAGATAAGCGAAAGGGTTTCAAATGATCCATTTTTCACCTTAAATTGTGTAAAGTGTAAAAAAA
>CACPSE010000061.1:0-4890 GCA_902636535.1 uncultured Wolbachia sp.
CAGCTTTTGGGTAATTTAATGGTAAAAATTTTAGAGAGAAATTTTATACACTATCACCGATATTTTTCCTTAAGTTGACGCCATTGCCTGAACAGATACAAAAATTTTAAAAAAACATAATTGATATGACGGTTCGCACCATCACACTTTTGGACCTTACAGATATTGAGCAAATCCAATAATCTCCTTGATTTCTTTTATATTATGGGTTGCAATTTCTGTTGCTTTCTTTGTACCTTTTTTTAATATTCCATGTAAATGGAATTGGTCTTTTAAAAGATCATTCATCCCCTCACGTATGGGTGATATAACACTGATAATTAAATCAGCTAACTCTTTTTTGAAGTGTTTCATGTCATGTTTGTTCACTTCTTCACACACTTTTTCCACATTTACATTACTAAGCACTGAATAAATGTTTATCAAATTGCTTATTTCTGGTCGGCACTCTAAAGTAGCAAAGCCTAGAATTGAATCTGTTTTTGCTTTTTCTATTTTTTTAACAATTAAGTCATCTGTATCATCAAGGTTAATGCACGAATGTTCTGAAGGGTCAGATTTACTCATCTTGCTTGTACCATCTCTTAAGCTCATTATTCTTGATGTGCAATCCAAAGTTAAGATTTCAGGTACGATGAAATAATCCAGTTTATAATGATTGTTAAAAGCTGATGCAATATCACGTGCAAGCTCCAAATGCTGTTTTTGATCATCACCAACAGGAACGTATTTAGTTTGATACAACAATATATCTGCAGCCATAAGTACTGGATAACTATATAATCCAAGAGAGGCTTTTTGTTTATCGCCGCCAGCTTTATCTTTAAATTGAGTCATGCGGTTAAGCCAACCAATTGGTGTATAGCACCCAAGCAGCCAGCCCAGTTCTGCATGACCACTAACCGTGGACTGATTAAAAATAATGGACTTTTCTGGATCTATTCCACATGCAATATAAGCTGCTGCTGTTTTGAAAATATTACTTTTTAATTCACTTGCGGGAAGCTTATTTGCTGTGATTGCATGTAGGTCGACAATACAAAAAAGAGATTTGTATTTATCCTGTAAGTCTATCCACTGTTTGATTGCACCAAGATAATTACCTAAATGTAGTACGCCACTTGGCTGGATACCTGAAAAGACAATACTTGTCATTATACATTTACCTCATGCTAATCGCTTCCATAATCGGCAGATTTCTTAGAAAGAATAACCATTGCAGGGCGGAGCAACCTATTTTTGATAGTATAACCAGTTTGTAGTACTTCTATAATAGTGCCAGGCTCTTTTTCATCGTCCTCTCTTTCCACAACAGCTTGGTGTAAATTACTATCAAAAAGCTCACCAAGTGGGTCTACTTCCTCTATTCCATGTTTTTTCAGATCATTTACAATCTTTTGGTGAGCCACTTTTATTCCTTCATGAACAGGATCACCGTCTTTCAAAATTTCCATTACTTTTTTTAAATTGTCGCACGAGTCGATCATATCACGTGCAAATTTTGTGACTGCGTAGTCACTTGCATCGCTAATTTGCTTTTGCATTATACGTTTGACGTTTTCATTATCTGCAACAGCACGGCGTAAATGATCTTCAAGCTGAACTGCACGTTCTTTTAATGTATTGAGATCTTCATTTAAATCATCAGTTTGCTTATGGTTATCACTTTGTTGGTCGTCACCTTTCTGCCTACTTACCATATCAGCAAACTTCTTCTTTTTCTCCTTACTGCTATCTGACATATCATTACCCTTAAGAATCTAATAAATATATAACAATTAATCTGAAAATATCAAGCGCCAGCTACATTCGTCTTTCTATGCTCGCATTTAAAAAGTTAATTAAAGTAGTTTTATAAAAAGAATCAGAAAAAGTACTAATATCATTTTGTGCCATATTAATGTAGTGTCTAGCTTTTTCCATAGAAAGTTGAATGGCATTATGGTGATTAATATAGTGTAATGCTTGGTCAGAATTGTGTCTAGCTGAAGAAAAGCATTTTTCCCAGAATTTTTGCTCTGCTGGACTGCCCTTTTCGTATGCTATAATAGCAGGTAAGGTGACTTTACCTTCGAAAAAGTCTTTTCCGACTTGCTTTCCAGAAGTGCCTTGATTAGCAGTATAATCGAGCATATCATCAACTATTTGAAATGCCATACCAAAATTAAAACCAAAATTCTTTAGCCTCTCTGTTTCGTCATTTGTTGCACCAGATACTGTTGATGCAGCTTCACAGCATGCAGAAAATAAAGATGCTGTCTTTTCTCCAATGATATCAAAATAATTTTCCCTGACTGTGTGGGGGTCAAAGCGTGCTGTCATCTGCTTTATTTCCCCCTTCACAAGTAAATGCGATGCTTTAGATAAAATAGAGAGAATATTTAAATTTCCACACTCTATAAGCCATCTAAATGCTAGAGTCAACAATAGATCACCAACTAAAATGCTTGATTTATTTCCCCAAATCTTATTCGCTGTTTTAACTCCATGGCGTGCCTCACTTTCATCGAGCACATCATCATGAAGTAAAGTAGCATTGTGTATAAACTCTACCGATGCAGCAACGTTGATCCTATTCTCCCCAGAATAATTTAGCATTTTACATATAATAAAAACTAGTTTAGGCCTTATTTTTTTTCCACCTGAACTAACAAGATGAGATATAATATCAGTAGCAAGCTTAGCATCTTCATCATTGACATTTTTGAAGATAAAGTCCTTCATAGCTGATAAATCAGAAGATACAACATCGTCTAATCTATCGCTGTTTGTTATTAGCATTTAAAGAGACTTAGCTTCTTGCCCTTGTGCTTTCTCGTTCTCTACTTTCTTCTTTTCTATTTTCTTTGGTTCTGTTTCTAAAGTTACTATGCCTTTTTTGATGAACCACAGTACTCTTTCAGTTGCTTGCGCGCCTACGCTTAGCCAATGTTTTAATCTATCAGCCTTCACCACAACACGATTTTTATTGTCTTTTGGTAACATTGGATCATATTGTCCTATTTTCTCAATAAAACGCCCATCTCTTGGTGCTCGTGAATCAGCTACAACTATCCTATAAAAAGGGCGTTTCTTTGCGCCAAACCTCGCCAACCTTATTTTAACTGCCATGTTAACCTTTATTCATATATTAGCCACAATTTTATACAATTAGCCGTTTTAAGTCAAATGAATTATACAACTTTTGCACCTTATAATATAATTACCAATAATGTAGGGCAGCGCTGGGCGCACAGCTGTACGAACATTCATTTTTGAAATGCCAACTATTTTTTTTAACACACGCTCCAAAACACTTTCTTTACTTCCGTTTGGTTTTTCACTCCATTTTTTAAAATAATCATAACAATTGCGCCATTTTGGAAACTCTTTTGGTAGCATTCTCTACTGACAACCTCTTTTCAGACACTCCACAAAATACATCATAATATATCCTAATTTATATACATTATCTCTTAGTTCATTCCTTTCTTGAGATCATGTATAGGTTCTAAGAAGTCTACTGAATAACAGTAAGATTTTTCAATCCTGTTCCACAGCAAATTTTAGTGCCATGTGAGTAGTTACAGTGCTGTTAACAATCAAAATGACAAAAACTAAGATGGTGATTAGTAGTGTATAAATATTCAAGGACAAATTTTCAAATTGAGTTAGCATTTTAAAATACACAAAGGTTGGCATTATCATTGGCAAAACAAGAATTTGCGATCCTCCCGATGCTAAGTTGTTTCGACCAATCATCAATGCATTTCCAGTAGCTGAAATATTAATGATTATCAGCGTATTAAATAATAAAGACGCTCCAACTGCTATTGAGTGTTCAACACTATTGCCTAGAATTGCAAAGCTGAATATGGAAGAAATTACTGAAATCGGTAACCCAAATAATAACCAGTGAGCGAAAATTTTATAAGCAACTATAAGCCTAGAAGAGAGTGGCTGTACAAAGATTTGCTCTAATATTCCATCATGATAATCAGATGTAAACAAATTATTTGTAGAAATCTGCAAAACAAATGTAGCACATATCCATGTTAATGTTAACATAACTTCTTGTTTATTGTTGTTTTCAAGTGTAAATGAAGATAAACTTAACATTATAATAAAAATATATACTACATAGGTAAGATTCTTATTATCTATTACTAATTTTTTTACTGAGCCAATCATACTAGGCTTTTAAATGTTTATTATAAATTATAGTGTTTACTTTGAGGTAGTATAATTTTTTGTTCATCAGTTATATAGGTTTTATTATTTTTTTGATAATGCAATTATGGAAAAGTTACCAAAAATAAAGTCACCAGAAGATTACCCTCCTTCAGAAGATGAAGAATATATGAGCGTAAAACAACTGGAATACTTCAGCTTAAAGTTACAGTCAATACTCGCTGAGTTAGAGAAACAAGAACTAGAAGATAATAGTATTGATACATACTATTCTGATGAAGATAGTGGAAACGAGGAATTAATCAAGCGCCGAAAAGATAGAAAAGAAAAAATTAAGGAGGCGTTAGAAAAAATAAAATTAGGCACTTATGGTTACTGCGATGGAACAGGAGAAGAAATAGGAGTCGAAAGACTTAAAGCTAATCCGCTTGCTATATATTGTATTGAAGAGCAAGAGAGAGTAGAAAAAGAAAAGAACGTGTACAACATTGACGATTAATTTACTGACCCTTACCCAGATAGTATGAATTAGGTATTGCTTGGTTGGAAGCAAGAGATAATCACTTCTCAGAGTGGGTAGGTGGCAGGTTGACACTTTTTCTGAGGCACTTTCTGTTCTTGTTATGGAGTATAGGAAGAAGACCTCGTTACCCAGATTCTGCCACCGGTGTGGCCCATAAAATTTGGTGACCAGCGTATAGGAGAATGGACCAACTGGTA
>CACPSE010000062.1:0-4840 GCA_902636535.1 uncultured Wolbachia sp.
ATTCCGTTTATTGTAGTTTTTAGGTAACTTAATGGTAAAAACTTTTGAGGGAAATGTTATACACTATCTCTGATATTTTTCCTTAAGTTGACGCCATTGCGTGAACGGTTACCTGTCGTTCTGGCGCACCCGTGTAACCATAATTCCTCCTTTGATGGTAGCTTTTCATATATCATACCATCACACTCTGAGACTATACATAAAAAATCAGTCTCATGATAAAGGGCTGGCGGAGGTTGTCAAGGAAGTTTTTGTAGCTCTCATGACTTATCTAACGAATTTTATACTTGCTAAGATTGCGCTATTTGAGTACCTTTAACTGAAAGAAGTTATTTTTTATCCAATATGAAAAAAGCCTTTATATTCACATCCTTAATAGCAATTATATTGATAGTTATTACTTATTTATACAGAAACGACGGAACTAATGACTCACAAGTGGTAAATGTTTATTCATCACGTAAAGAGGAATTAGTACGTACTTTGTTTGATGAATTCACGAAAAATACAGGCATTAAAGTACGTTACATCATTGATGATTATTCTCAGCTACCTTCACGAATAGAAAACGGTGGTGAAGCTGATTTATTTTTAACTGCAGACGCAGTGAACCTAATTTTAGCAAAAAAAAGGGGGCTTTTGTCTCAAGTGGATTCAGAGGCTTTGAAAAGTGCTATACCTGCAAAATTTAGAGACAGTGAAGATTATTGGTTTGGTCTTACAAAAAGAGCTAGGATATTGGTTTACAATAAAGAGTCAGTAGACCCTAAGGACTTAAGTACTTATGAAGACCTGGCAAGTGAAAAATGGAAAGGAAAAATATTAGTGCGTTCTTCCACAAGTCCATACAACCGATCGTTAATTGCTTTTATGATTGCAAATAATGGTTTTGAAAAGACGAAAGAATGGGTAAGCGGAATTGTGAGCAATATGGCAAGAAAACCAAGTGGTGGTGACACAGACCAAATTTACGCCGTAGCAGCTGGTGAGGGAGATGTTGCAATAGTAAATAGTTATTACTTTGCGAGAATCCTTTCATCAGAAAATAAAAAGAATGTTGCAGACAAGCTAGGAGCTTTTTTTCCTAATCACAATGATTACGGTGTAATGGTAAATGTTAGTGGTGCAGCGGTAACAAAAAACGCAAAAAACAGGGAAAATGCTATAGTCTTATTGGAATTTTTAGTAAGCAAACAGGCTCAGGAGTTATATGCTAAGAAAAACCAAGAATATCCTATTATTGAAGGTGTTGAAACTTCTGATATATTAAAATCTTGGGGAAATTATTCACAAAGTGATTTGCCTCTAAGTGAACTTGAAAAACACCTCCTTGAGGCTGTTATGATAGCGGACGAGTGTAAATGGAAGTAATTCCCAGTGCCACTAAACACTGGGATGAAAGATTTATGCTAATGTACCTTACTCTTAACTCACTGAACTTTTTCTTCCTTCTAACTTAATTTTGACTTTACTATCTTTTTCCGTTCTTCCACCAAAACAATTGCTGCACAAGAGGTCTATTGAAAAACGATAATAAGAAAGTAGAATTGGTTCAAGTAGTTGGACAACAATTGCATGTTAAAAGGAAATTATGAATAACAGAAGGAATTTGTTAAACATCTCAGACCTCACAGTCGATGACGTTGAAAATATAACTAAGTTGGCTAGCCAGTACCTTAAAAAAGAAGTTGCAAATGGTCATATCTTGGAAAATAAGACAGTAATAAATTTATTCTTTGAAGATCCAACGCGTACACTTGCGTCTTTTGAAATAGCAGCAAAAAGCCTTGGAGCAAATGTTGTAACTTTGCCAATAAGATCTTCTTCTATTAACAAGGGAGAAGATCTAAAAGACATGATCAAAACATTAAATGCAATGAATCCTGATTACATAATAATCAGGCATAAAAGTAGTGGTATCATTAGTACACTGGCAAAGTATGTTAACTGCTCGCTAATCAATGCAGGCGATGGAAGTAGTGAACATCCAACTCAAGCTCTTGCAGACTATCTTGTAATCAGCAATCACAAAAAGCAAATAAAGGACCTCAAAGTTGTGATATGTGGAGATATTCTGCACAGCAGAGTTGCAAGGTCAAATATAAGGTTGCTAAAAATGTTTGGAGCAGAGATAAGCTTGGTCGCACCACCAACTTTGATTTGTAAGCATTTTCCTGAAGTAGATTCAGTCCATTATTCATTAATTGAAGGTATAAAGGATGCTGACGTAATTATGCTTTTGAGATTGCAGAAAGAGCGCATGAATAATAGTTCTTCAGAGAAAGAATATTTTTATTTGTATGGACTTGATTCACAAAAGCTATCATACGCAAAACCAGATGCGATTGTTATGCACCCAGGGCCAATAAATAGAGAGATTGAGATTAGCAGTGATGTAGCAGATTGTGTTATTTTACGGCAAGTAGAATCCGGATTGGCAATACGTAAGGCAGTGCTGCACTATTATAGGCCTTGTTAATATCAAAAGATGCTACACAACTAATGCAAAAAGGGGGGGCATGAAATGACAAGGCTTGTAAATGGTTTGAGAATGGCTGCTAGGTGTATGGTTCCAAAGTGTGATGATATGGATTTAGTATAAATAATTCAGGAGCACTGTAAACATATAAATTCAAAAGGTGTAAGACCTTTGAGAGTTTTGAGTCTTTGTAATAGTTTAGACTTGATCTGACAGCCGTAAGTTTTAATATATAGGCCTTTCATATTTGGTATGTCTTTTTCAAAATTTCTTCACCCTACACGTAAATGTCTAACAGACCAGCGCGTGACGCTGGAATGACAACTTAAGGTATCACCTATAATTACTAATCTAAAGCTGTAGCTAATTTTGCAAAAGCCCTATTGCAATTTAATTAATTGGCGTATAAGCTTTAAATAAAGCCTATGAAAAAAATGGAAGCTTGTTATTCATTTGACGATATACTTCTTTTGCCAGCCTATTCTAATATATTGCCTTGCGATACAGATACAAAAACTTATTTAACAAATAATATAGAACTAAATATCCCTCTCATATCCTCTGCGATGGATACTGTTACTGAATCGGGCTTTGCAATAGCTATTGCCCAACATGGAGGAATAGGTTGCATACATAAGAATTTATCAATAGATGAGCAAATTTTAGAAGTGAGAAGGGTGAAAAAATATGAAAGTTGGATCGTGTATAACCCAATTACGATTTCACCAGATAAAACGGTTGCGGAAGCAATTTCATTAATGAGAGAGCACAATTATTCTGGCATTCCTGTAGTTGATCAACGCAAGTTAGTTGGAATTTTAACTAACCGAGATGTGAGGTTTATTGAAGACCAGAACATGAATATAAAAGTCTCCGAAGTGATGACAAAAGATAAGTTAATCACAGTATGTGAGCAGGAAGTGAATAATGCTTCAGCAATGAAATTGTTGCATGAAAATAGAATAGAGAAGCTTTTGGTCGTAGATGAAAATTCTTGTTGTATAGGTTTAATTACGGTTAAAGACATTGAAAAATACAATAGATACCCAAATTCATGTAAAGACAGTAAAGGGCGGCTCAGAGTTGCCGCTGCAATTGGCACTGGTAAAAAAGATGGCATAGAAAGATGTGAAGCTTTGATCGGAGAAGAAGTTGATGTAGTTGTTGTGGATACTGCTCACGGTCATTCCGAAAACGTTATCAATACCATTAGGGAAATAAAAAAGATGTATCCTAATACGCAATTAATTGGCGGAAACATTGCAACAAAGGAGGCTGCTGAAGTGTTGATTGATGCGGGTGTTGATGCAGTGAAGGTTGGAATAGGACCAGGATCAATCTGTACAACCAGAATAGTTACAGGTGTTGGTGTGCCACAATTCTCTGCAATCAAGAATGTTGCAGAGGCGTGTAGAGCAAGAAACGTCAGACTAATTGCTGATGGTGGGGTAAAATACTCAGGAGATGTTGCAAAAGCTATTGCAGCTGGTGCTGACTCTGTGATGATTGGTTCGATTTTTGCTGGCACTGACGAAAGCCCAGGTGAGATTATCATGTATAAGGGCAGAGCATATAAAGGCTATCGAGGAATGGGATCTATTAGTGCAATGAAACGAGGTTCAGCTAGCCGTTATTTTCAAGATAAAGATTCAAAACTTAAATTAGTTCCACAAGGAGTGGAAGGAAGAGTTCCATTTAAAGGTCCAGCTTCAGGAGTGATCCATCAATTAATTGGCGGATTGCAAGCTGCAATGGGTTATACTGGTAACAGGAATATAGAAGAAATGAAGAAAAACTGCAAATTTGTGACTATTACTGCATCAGGATTAAGAGAGAGTCATGCTCATGATATAGTCATTACACAAGAAGCTCCAAATTATGCTTATCAAACGTCCAATTTGTCAACCGACTCAGAGTAAATCCTTCTTTCAATGTCATTCCAGCATCAGCTGCTTGCATGTGTAAAAGACAAGAATTAACTGACAGAAGAATTAAAACTAATATCAGGCTGTTGTTTAATGCTACTAATATTTTTTTGAAAAGCAATGTGTTTACTATCCAAAAAGTTTGCATAGGATAGCAGTATTTGTCTGATTGTCTCATTGTAAGAACGCAACCAATGATCAACATTAATCTGTCAAAGAATAGTAGATTTTCTTTCTAAAGATAATATTGTAACACTCATTAAAGATACCCGTGATTTTTTATGCACTCTGGTTTTTCCTGTTCTAAATAGCAAGCAGTAAAACTGTTAGTATAACACCTATGTAACGCATAAATTTTCCCTCTTATTGAATACTCCAACATATCAGAGTACCAGTTGGTCCATTCTCCTATACGCTGGTCACCAAATTTTATGGG
>CACPSE010000063.1:0-4812 GCA_902636535.1 uncultured Wolbachia sp.
AGAGGACTTAAAAGAGATAGCAGAAAAAGCGCCAATAATAAAGCTAGCATATGATGAATTAGACAAGTTTCGTTGGAACGAAAAAGATTTAGTAGCTTACGAAGAAAGGATAATGGATCTACGGAAAGAAGAAGCCATTCTTGAATACAGACTTGATCTTGCTACTGAAAAAGGCAAAAAAATTGGTAAAGAGGAAGGGAAAATTGAAGGGAAAATTGAAGTCGCAAAAGCAATGCTGGCTAATAATGTTGATGTCAACACTATTGTCAAGTTTATTGGCCTTTCTATTAGTGAGATTGAAGAATTAAGTGGAAATCTGTGAACGGTTACGTTTATTTTTTATCCTTATCATCAAGTGTAAATAAGGTTATTGTAGAGATTAAGCCTATTATAACTATTATTAACAAAAATGGGGCAGCTTCTCTATAGCGCTCATCGCTTACAAGTTCATATATTCTAGTTGATATAGTTTCAAAATTAAATGGTCTTATAATAAGTGTTGCTGTGAGCTCTTTGATAGTATCCATAAATACGAGCAAAAATCCCGATAATATACTCTTCTTGATGAGAGGGATATGAACATTCAAACATGTGGAAATAGGTCCATGACCCATAGTATATGCAGTCCACTCAATTTCATTTGGTGTTTTTTTGAGCCCTGACTCTACCGCCTTGAAAGATATAGCAAAAAAACGAAATAAATATGAGTAAACTAATGCGCCAATAGTTCCTACCAAGCTAATTTCCACAATATATTGAGTAATGAAAGAGGATATTCTGCTTAAAAATATTATTATGCTAATTGCGATAATTGCATTTGGAATTGCGTAGCCTAAAGAAATGAGACGTGCTACATTATTGATTACCTTATTTTTACGCGCCGTATATCCAATAATTATTGCAATGCTAATTGAGATTAGTGCAGTGATGAATGATAAACTAACGCTATTTGCTATTATGTTATAGAATCTTGCTTCATATATGAAAAACCCCTTCTCTATGCTCCAATATATGAGCGGAATCATTGGCAAAATAAAACCTATTAATATCGGCAATACACACATAAGATAAGCAAAGATCAATGGTATAGTGCCACTTATACTCCGTTTGTTGTGATAATCTGAATTGGTATTGATTGAAGAGTAAGATATTCCTTTTTTTGTAGTTTTTTTTCGATAGCTATTAGTGTTGCAACGAAAATCAATTCTGCAACTGCTAAAACAGTAGTTGAATATTTGTCATGCAGTAAAAACCAGGTGCGATATATTCCTGTCGTGAAAGTATCAATAGCAAGAAACTGTGGTGTGCCGAAATCCGTAATTACTTCCATTAGTACCAAGGACAACCCTGCTATAATTGATGGACGTATGGAGGGTATGATGACAGAAAACAGGCTCTTCAATGAGGAGAACCCAAGTGTTGACGCAATAGTGACTGAGTTACTAACATTCTTTAGACTTGAGCGGACTAACATATAAACGTATGGATATAGGCTAAATCCCATCACTAATATTCCACCACCTAGGGATTTTATTTCAGGAAACCAATAGTCACCTTTGCTCCAATCTAAAATGTCTCTTAATAAGCTCTGCACCGGACCTGAAAACTCTAGTGTATTTACATAGACGAACGCTACTATATATCCAGGAATCGATATCGGAAAGAATAAAGCAATCTCAAAAATTTTACTTCCAGGAAATGAAAAAAATGTAGTGAGCCAAGCTGGAATTACCCCAAATATGAAGGATATTCCCCCCACTCCTATCATCAAAATTAACGTACTCAGTATATATTCAGGGAAAAGTGTGCTGATTACCCATTCAGAATTTGCTGATTCTGTAAATAGAATCGATATTAATGATAATATTGGACAGACGAATAATATACTTACTAGAAATAAGAATATATTTTTAAATACTCTTAAAAACATTAATTTGAATCTATATTTTATATTAAAATGTTATATGTAAAAACTGAAGATATCCAGTAATTAACAGCCGTACTATTGAATATCTTTATAATTTTATATATCATGTTTTTAGTTGATAAGTGAATAATCATGAGCTTCGTCATTGCAACTTTCTATTATTTTGTAGAACTTTCTAATTATTATGACATGAAAGACGAAATAAAAGCTGCATGCGACAACGTTGAATTAAAGGGTACTATACTCCTTGCAGAAGAGGGTATTAATGCAACCGTCTCTGGTGAAAGAAACGCGATTGATAAAATATTTGATTTTCTACGTTCTGATTATAGGCTAAGGAACCTTACATGGAAAGAGAGTGCAGCAGAATATCAACCATTTAGTAAGATGAAGGTAAAATTAAAAAGAGAGATTGTGAATCTTGGTGTAAGCAATCTTGATATTTCCCTTAGGGGTAAATACGTTAACCCAGAGCATTGGGATGATTTTACTTCTCAACCTGACGTTTTAGTAATAGATACACGAAATGAGTATGAAGTGAAATTAGGCAAGTTTAAGAATGCAATTAATCCACACACACAATGTTTCCGTGAGTTTCCTCAGTGGACAGAGTCATTTTCTGAGAGTAAAGACCTGAAAGTAGCTATGTACTGCACTGGTGGAATTAGATGCGAAAAATCTACAGCATATATGAAAAGCCTTGGATTTAGTGATGTTTACCATCTTAAAGGCGGCATTCTTTCTTACCTTGAAAAAACTCGTAATGAAAATGGTAATTGGAAAGGAGAATGTTTTGTTTTTGATGATAGAATTGCTGTTGATAACTCACTTACTCCAAGCAACACAATAAAATGCATACTCTGCTCAAATCAAGTTTCAACTGATGAACTGAAGTCAGTTCCACGTGGCCAGGTGGTTTGCTTTAATTGTAAATCTTCAGACATTGAACATGTGCTATAGCTTCACCTCCGTCATCCTATGGTTTGACCCATAGCTGTATAAACATTTGTTTCGAAAACAGTATGTTAAATGTTATAGCCGGTTTTGCCTCGAACACAAAGATGGCCTTACCCAGATGGTATGAATAGTTATTGCTTGGCTGGAAGCATGAGAAGATAATAGCTTCTCAGAGTGGAAAGGGGCAGTCACTGTTTCTTTAACCAGCTTAACAGTTTCTAATTTAAATTCTGCTGTGTATTCTCTTCTATTTACATATTACACCTCTTTGAAAAAACGTTTTATTTTACTTCAAAAACGTCTTAACTTTCTCTCTACTTTTTCTGGATAAGGTCAAGAAGGCTTGCTGCCAATAAAGCCTAAACTTACCAAATACATTTCTGTAGATTCAGATCTACTTGACTTTGGTTTAAAGTATTTTACTGTTTTAAACATTTTTTTTAGCTCATTACAAAAATCTTTATCAGATTCTCCTTGGAAAATTTTTACTACAAACGTGCCACCATGACTCAAGAAATGCTTTGCAAAATTGAGCGCTGCCTCACATAAAAGCATAATTCTGATATGATCCAACGATTTTAAACCACAAGATTCGGGAGCCATGTCAGATAAAATTACATCAAATTTTTGATCCTTGAATTTTTCTCTTAAAATTTCAAGCTCATTGATAATATCGCATTGTATAAACTCTACTCCATTAATTGCATTCATTGGTTTCATGTCAAGAGCAACTACATTTGCACCTTTCTGAGATGCAACTTGTGACCATCCACCAGGAGAAGCACCAAGATCAATAATTTTTTGCCCTTCTTGGAATAATTTAAATTTATTATCTATTTCTACCAGCTTATATGCTGAGCGTGACCTATAACCATCCTTGCTAGTTTTTTGCACATACTGATCATTCAAATGACGATGTAGCCACCTTGTTGAAGATAGTTTTCTGCCTCTAGCCGTCTTTACTCTAGTTTTTATTGCTAATACCCTACTTATTATTGATTATATCTTTAAGCTCTTTTTCAACTACTTCTTTTACCAGTGCATGTAGATATTTATTTAGCCATTCTGAGAGCTGAGGTTTTAAAAGAGATGTAACTAATTCTTCAACAGTAAGATTCGCTCTTTTTTGTTGTTTATGCTGCAATTCGTTTTGCATTTTTCCAAGCAACGCTTTGATCTCTTCCATATTCTCTTTTAAAATTAGATGATCGTTATTTTGCGCTTGTAAGCCACTATTACTCACTTTGTTATTACTCGTTTGGATATTATCGCACAAATAAATATCTTTTTTTTCTTCTGAATTGTAGCTATGGCCATTAAATTGGTTATTGTTGCAAGCCATTTCCTCACTTTGGTCATCATTATCAATGTCCTCTTCTTTACCATTTTCTTTTTTGCCATCTTCTTCCATGTCTTCTGGATACTCTTCCTCAAGGTATAGCACATCATCATTTTCATCCTTTATTTCTGCTTTATCGTTACTTGCGTTTTTACCCGATATAGCTTTTTTTATATCTTCTAGAATATCTTTTACAGATTGATTGCCTTGTTCATCATGCATAGTGCTAATACCATTAAATTTAGAGGGTTATACTATTTATCATAAAAAGCAAGTTGTAAACACTAATCACATAATTGCTTTTTGCTTCAACTAAGTCTGAACGTGCTTTAAATAATGCATCTTCAGTGTCCAAAAGGTCAGATGTACTCTTTAAACTTAAGTTTACCTCTTGTTCAACTCCTTCCAATGCTAGAGATGCTGCTTTTTCCGCTTCTTGACTTGCTTTGATAATGGCTTTTGCTGTCAGCACATTATTCCAAGCATTTACAACTGCTTGTTCTATATTTTTTACCGTTTCATAATAATCGTAGGTAGATTTTTTTGCATCCATTTTAGCTTTACTGACACCAAAAGCATTAACTCCTCT
>CACPSE010000064.1:0-4688 GCA_902636535.1 uncultured Wolbachia sp.
CCTGTAATGGGTAACATGGAAACCATAGTAAAATATTTAAGGGTGAGTATTGGCTGTTCAGAGGAGGAAAAGGTAAAAATACTATATTTGGATCAAGAGTACTGTTTAAAAGGGGAGGAAGTGTTTACTGGTACAGTGGAAAAGGCACCAGTGTACATAAAGGAAATAACAAGAAAAGCATTAATAAAAAATGCAATATTAATAGTAATGTCGCACAACCACCCAGAAGGGAGTGCAGAGCCATCTGATGAAGATCAAGCAGCAACTAAAAAATTAGCTTCAGCATGTAGTACTGTAGGAATTAGATTGTTTGATCACATTATCGTAGCAAGTGCAGACCATTTTAGTTTCAGGGAAAAAGGACTGTTATAGTCCAAAGAGCAGTGAGGTTGCTCAAAACTCTAGAGTGATAAACGTTGACAAATCTGCTCATTATTATTTATAATAAGCGAGAAAGTGTACATCGAGTTAATAATAAGGTAACAAAGCTAGTTGTACACTTAGAAAGTATTTTTAATAAGAGGGTTTATATGACTAATAAAAAAATTACAGTAGTTGGTAATACTCGTAAGTTCAACATCGATCTTAGCAAATTACCGGACGAAATATTAAGTGATCTTGAAGGCATAAGTTGTACTGATATACAACAGTCTAAATTTGTGAGCAAAATTAATAAGGCTAAGAAGCCTGGAGGAGCGATGCCTTCCCCTAGAGATCTCGTAATCAACTTTGGGAAAGGGCTTGATCACATTTATGACACAAAACCAGCAAGTAATCAAGCAGATTATCCAGAGGGGTTAAATCCATTTGCCTCAGGCTTGAAAAAAATAAGGCTAAGTGCAAGGGAAGGTGAATGGTTGAGTCGGTTAAAAAGTGCAATTGTAACAGCAAAAAATCCAAGTGAGCTGAACAAAGTTGTAGATGAGGCAATAGCTGCTGGAATGAGGATGAATGGGTGTCATGAGGGAGGCCGGAGCTTTGCTGAGTATGTGATATTGGGTATGCATTCTCACAAGTTCAAAAAAGGTGATCAGAAAAAGATAATACGTAAATTAATGCTGAGTGGCGCAGAGTTTGACACTTTATTGAAAAATAAACTCGTAGGTGAAATTTATAAAGAATTGCAACCAGAGGTTCAGCCACAGATAGATAAGCAACTTGAAGAACGGAGAAAAGCTGGTGAAAATGCTGTTCAAGGGGGAAGCATAGTAGGTATGGAAATGGATAACGACACATCTCTTTGGGAATTTTCTGAGGGGAGCACAGTAGAAGTTGCAAAAGCGCTGGAAGGTATAGGACCCAATAGAGGACTTGGAAGCAATATAATAAAAATAGGTGATGGTGAAATAGAGATTAGAAATGAAGAAGGAGGTAAGAGAAACTACATTGATATATCAGGTAGATTCGAGATAGAATTTCCTACAAGTATCGGTAAGCTAAGAATTGCAGTGTACAATGACGAAAAACAAGTACAAGTAAGAGTGGTAGATAAGGAGATGTGGTTTAAACTACAAACAAAAGGCGAGGAAGTAGCGAAAGATTGTCTCTTTGGGGGAATGAAAATCGAAGAAGCAGTAAAAAGAGGAAGTTTCACGAGAAGTTGCTTTTTGGGTGAAAATAAGGCCCCAGAGGTGGTTAGTGAAGCACTGTCCTCATCTTTATGGACAGATAGGATACATGGAGGTAGTCAGGAAACCTTTAGGGCACGTTAGACCAATTGGAGGGTTTTTCTCTCCACCTATTCGTAAAATTGGGGTGTGAATTTTCAACTAAGTTGAAGTAGACAACTTTTAAATTCACAGCAAAGTTGAGCTATAACAAAAAATCCTGTAATAGTATATTTTTTTGTGAAGGAAAGTGACCACCCCCTTAGATTACGAAGTAGGACAAAAAGTAAAAAGGTGGAGGTTGGAGCGAGGGTATACTCAGGAGGATTTAGCAAATAAAATCGGTATAACACGTCAGGTAATGCTACAATATGAAAAAGGAACACGTAGAATTTCGATTGAAAAACTATATGCCATAACAGAGGCATTATCAGTCAGTATTACAGATCTCATTCCTATACAAAGAGTATCAAAAAGTTGTCTTGAAGACGAGAGAGAAGAAATATTAAATTTAGTAAGAAAATATAAAAAGATTAATGATCAAGAATTACGCAAGATATTTTATTTACTAACCAAATCTGCCCAGCTTAGTGAAAAAAGCAGTAGAAAAGCAGAGAGAATGGAAATAGCAAAGAATCTAGTCAAAGCGGGAATTTCTGTTGATATTGTCTCGAAAGCAATTGGCTTATTCGCTAATGAATGTACCAATTGTTCTATACACTACAAAATAGGGAAAAAGATAAAAGAATGGAGGCTGGTGCGAGAGTACACTCAGAAGGATTTAGCGAAGAAAATTGGCATAACACGTCACAAAATAAGCAAATATGAGCAAGGAGAAACTGCTGTTCCACTTGACAAATTATATGAAATAGCAGAGGCATTATTGATTAGTATTACAGATCTACTACCTGAATCAACGGAGAATGAGGTAGAAAATGAGCTACCAAGTTTAATTGAGGAATACAAAAAAATAGAGAATCAAGAATTACGCCACGCACTAATTAAATCTTTATTTGAAGGCATATGGATTTGCGAAGAAAAAGTGAGAAAAGCAGAGAAGATCAAAGTTGCCAAGGATCTAGTGAAAGAAGGAATTTCGATTGATATTATTTTGCAAACACTTGGTATATCTGCTAGCATGATTTGAAAGTTTTTTACATTAAGTTTATGTTTGTTCCTGTAAGAAAAGTTAGCGACTACGTTAATCTAGTTGGCTCTATAAGCTACGAGATAGGGCAAAAAATAGAAAGTTGCAGGTTAATGGAAGGGTATACTCAGGCAGAATTAGCAAGTAGAATCGGATTATCATACCAAGAAATAAACAACTATGAACTGGGGTATAGCCCTACTCCAATTGAAGTATTATATACAATAGCAGAGGCATTATTAGTTAATGTTATAGATCTATTACCTGAACCAGTAGTAGTAAGGAAAGACAGTTATTGCGAAGATGAGGATGAAGAAATACTCTATCTAACAGGAATATATGGAAGAATTCAGGATCATCAAGAGCTGCGCAGGGTAATACGTCCATTGATTAGGTCTGTCTATCTTAGTGAAAAAATTAATCAAGAAGGAGCAAGAATAGAAATTGCAAAGAACCTAGTTAAAGAAGGAGTGTCTGTTGAGATTATCTCCCAAACAACCGGCTTATCTATCTATGAATATGATAATGCAGAAGGAGAAATTTGCACTGATTCTATATACTACAAAATAGGGCAGAGAATAAAAGAATGGAGGTTGATAAGGAGAAATACTCAAAAAGATTTGGCGGATAAAGTTGGTTTAACAGCTAAGGAAATACACGAATACGAAAGAGGATACACTGCCATTCCATTTGACAAATTGTATGAAATAGCAGAGGTGTTATCAGTTAACATTAAAGCTATGCTGCCTAAAACAAGAAAAAATGAGGATGGTAAGGAAGAAAATAGACTATTGGGTTTTCTAAGTAAGTATAGAAAAACTGAAGATCAAAAATCAGTAGCTATATTAGATGGGTTAGTAAAATCTTTATCTGAAAGTATGGAAATTGACAAAGAAAAAGTTAAAAAAGCAGAAAAAATCAAGGTTGCAAAGGATCTAGTTAAGGCAGGTATTGCTATTGATATTATCTCTCGAGCATCTGGTTTATCTGCTAAAGAATTTATGTAATTCAAAGGTCTATAGCGAAAGTTTCATATAAAGGTAGAGCGTTAGTCGTAAAATAACTCTTGTGCTAGCTTTACTAGAACCTTATAAATAAAATTCCTACCTGGCTACTACCTTTATATTGAATATTTAAATAGAAACAGGAAAGTAAGTACATTATGAAGTAGTAAAACTTTAACAAAACTCAATAATACTGTATTATATTTGTTCTGCAATTGTGCAAAAAATGACCAGAGAGAGAATTGCTATCGACTCTTTAAGCTACCAAGTAGTTCAAAAGATAAAAGAGTTGAGGTTATTAAGGAGATATTCTCAAGCGAAGTTAGCAAAGGAAACTGGTATATCAACGTCACAAATACGAAGATATGAACAAAGGATAGATGCTGTTTCACCTGAAAATGCAGAAAAGATGCTAAAAGTATTATCGGCTAGTTTTAAAGATATATTTCCTACAACAGGTTATGTTAGTTACAAGGAAGAAAAGATGCTGAGTATACTGCAAAATTTAAAAAAAATTAAGGACCAAGAATTTCGCAGTGCATTTTGTGTATTAGTAAAACTTTTGTCAGGGGAAATTCAAATTGGCAAGAGTATAATAGGTACAAAGTCTATAAAGCACAAAATTGGACAAATGGCAAAAGATTGGAGGTTCGTAAGAGGATGTACTCAGTTGGAGTTAGCGAATAAAATCAGATTATCACAACAGCAAATACACAGATATGAACAAGGTGTAGATTGCATGTCATTTAAAAAGCTATCTGAAGCAGAAAAAGCATTAGTGAATGCTAGAGTTTTACTCTGTGGACCAACAGAAGAAAATTATTACGAAGATGAAGATAGTGAAGGAGAAATGAAGATATTAAATATAATGAAAGAATGTCAAAAAATTGAAGATCAAAGATTACAGGATTTATTGTGTTCGTTTTTATC
>CACPSE010000065.1:0-4606 GCA_902636535.1 uncultured Wolbachia sp.
TACCTTACGCAGCATAATGGTTTGTTCCAGGTTGCCGGCTAAGCTTTACCCGTGTTGGATTTTCACCAACTGTTCCTTACGCACTTCTTGGCGCACACAATTTTTCACCCCCCTTAAAATTAAAACAAAAGGTGGTAAACAAGATGTCAAACACAGATAACTCAACTACAAGCTGGTTTTTGTTGTAGTTAGATAGTTATTTTCTCACTTTCTTTACTTGCTTTAATTAATTCATCAAAATCAGATTCATGTAATTTGTCCTGTATAACTCTGTACTTTTCGTATTCTCCTTCAGCCAGGGCTTTTGCAACTTCAGCACTAACTTTACCGGCATCTTTAAGTACTTCATAATCATTGAATAATAGAAATGCATCCAATTTTTCAGCCCAGTCTTGCATTTTCATCAGCCGATTCTTTTTTGCTTGAAGTTCTGCATAATCTAGATACATCGAAACAATGTGGTTTAGTTCACTTAGTTCTTCTTCAGTTAAGTAATTTTTCGCAATACTTACATCACTCTTGTGAATTTTTTTACCTGGACCATCTTTCCATGTAGTTAGCCCCATATGTGGTTTTTTGTGATCAACCCGAGAACATATCAACTCTGCTGCAGTTAAACCATAAATTGCCCAATATAATTTGTTTTGTACTTTTGCGTAAAATTGTTTTGTTATTTCTGAATTTGGATCGTAATCTGCAGAACATTCGGCATAAATGTCGGTAATCTTCTGGTAAAATCTACGTTCGGATGCTCGTATTTCCCTGATTTTTTCAAGTAATTCATTGAAGTAGTCTTTGCCAAACTTTTTCCCGTTTTTTAGTCGTTCACTATCTAAAGCAAATCCTTTGATAATAAAATCCTTCAAAACTTTTGTAGCCCATACTCTGAATAATGTTGCTTTTTTAGAATTAACTCGATAACCAACAGCTATAATTGTATCTAAATTGTAAAGTTGTGTTGGGTAATTTTTACCGTCTGCAGCGGTTACCTCAAAAGTGGAAACAACTTCTTTTTCCTGTAATTCACCAGATTCAAATATGTTCTTGATATGCTTACTAATAGCTGGCAGTTGTACATCAAATAATTCAGCCATCCTTTTTTGCGTAAGCCAAAGATTTTCATCTCTGCATAAAACTTCAATTTCTATATTTCCCCCTGGAGTAGTATAAAATACAATCTTATTCTCATCCATTATCTATCTCCTATAACTTACAAACAAACCATTGATCATCAATAGGAATTTAACCAATTAATTGTCTCTACTGCAACTAAATTCTTTAAAACGTCTTTAGAGGGCTATTATAACTTATTAATGAGCTGGATAGAGGGGAATATCTGTTTTATCAAAAATTCATGTGACCTCTTCTCAGCTCCAGTAAACAGTTATTTCCAAAATGGAAACAACTCAAATAGTAAGGTGTCTAGGAGGTCGGACTTCCGTTTAGCGGGTTCTTAAAGTTTAGGCTCTCTTTAATTTCTGAGCTGCATTCAAATTATTTTAACTTTTTTTCAGAAAATCCCGGAAAAAGTGGTGAGAAATCCGGAGTATAGGGGCATTGAGTGTAGATGTGCTTCAAACACAAAAGTCGGCAAATAAACAGAGTAGAAAAGATTGAAGGAAGCAAAAGAAATTTAGGCTTTTGGTAAGTTACGTAATTGAGAATTTGTATTTTTTTAGATGAGGTAAAAACTTTGTTTTAAGGCTAGATGCAACTTTAGGGTACAAATACTACTATTACCAAAGAACGCATATAATACCCCTTAGAACTCGAATAAATGGCATTCTTAGCAATTCTATTACTGTATAGCAAACTCACAGGTGAGTTTAGCACGTTTTTTACGCTTTGCAAAGAAAAATTAAAAAAAAGTGAACAGTTTTTGTAAAATCGGTGAATATATATAATACCAAGTCCTAACTAAGGTAGGTAGCATAAGATTCTTGTCATTGGCCAACAAAAACCCATTCATAGCGTATTTTGAAGGAACCAGACGATATTTAGCGCTACTTATAGTTTTAAATAATAGCAAATGTCAATCCTCACACTCGACCTCGGCAAACAAACCGGCTGGGCTATTCTTACAGATGGAGTAATTCAAAGTGGGAGGGAAAGTTTTCATGGTAATCGTTTCAGCGGAGGTGGAATGGCTTTGTTGCATCGCTACTTATGAAAGGCTAACTATAGTTAGGATTATAAGCAACCTATTGAAAATCTTGTTTTTTTGCAATCAATCTGATCAAATTTAAGAATAGTAATTTGTTATTTATATTAATAAATTTAATTCTATTGAAAATAGCTAAAGCATTGAAATTCTTGAATTTTAGCCAGATTAGTGAGTGGTAGTGAAATTTCTTTTACTCAAATTTAGGTATTCACTGACCGTTCTTGTTATAAATACCAGAATAATAAGCTACTGATATTCCCTATCTTTTTTATCTTTAATCCATCATAGCTAGCGATGCAACAAAGCCAGGTGGAATGCACTTCTTAAATTTTCGTAGGTGGCTCAATGAGATGAGGGAAAGATTTTCAGATATTGAAGCAGTGTATTTTGAAGAAGTAAGAAGACACCTTGGAACTGATGCTGCTCATTGCTACGGAGGCTTTCTAGCTCATTTAACAGCTTGGTGCGAGGAAAACAATATACCTTATCAAGGTGTACCTGTCAAGACGATAAAACGCTTTATCACCGGTAAGGGTAATGCAAGTAAAAGTGAAGTTATTGAAGCTGTGAAGGGAAAAGGGTTTATTCCTCAAGATGACAATGAGGGGGATGCTTTGGCGTTGATGTTCTATGTTAATAATTTTAGTAAAGATTTTAACATGCTAGATAGCACATAGGAAGTGGGTCCTTCCCGCCAGCAAGGCTGATTTGGGAGCGAAACCCCGGACCTTCTCCAGCGTCAGACGTTTTTTAATTATTAACTTTTTGTTAAGAATTTAAACATAGCAATTTAATACACTAATATGAACTTAGCAACACACTACTATCCTATTGAAAATCTTGTCGAATATGATCGCAACCCTCGCAAGAATGACGATGTAGTAAACAGAATGTGCGCCTCTATTCGGGAATTTGGGTTTCGTATTCCAATAGTTGCAAAAAGCGATGGCACTGTGGTTGATGGTCATTTACGCCTCAAAGCAGCAAGAAAACTGGGTATGGAAAGTATTCCAGTAGTCCTCAGTGATAACTTAAGTGAAGCCCAAACCAAAGCTTTTCGGTTACTAGCAAATCAATCAGCTAACTGGGCAAAGTGGGACGATGATCTTTTGAAGTTGGAAATTCAAGAGTTAGAAGATTTGCAGTTTGACCTAAAAATGACTGGATTTGAGCTGGAAAAGGTTCAACGTTTTCTTGATGATTTAGATGGAGAAAACAGTGAAAAAGAAGATTTTTCCGACTTAGCCGGTGATAGCAAAAAGGTAAAAATAACAAAACCAGGGGATCTATGGATTTTAGGTGGTCATCGAATCTACTGTGGTGATAGTTGTCTGGTTGAATCATTTAAAGCGGTATTAGACGATAAAATGGCAGATATTACCGTGTGTGACCCTCCGTATAACGTAGCATATGGTGACAGTCAGGAAAGAGAAGACAAAAAAATACTAAACGATGATCAAGGTGAAAAATACGAACTTTTTCTGTATGACATTTGTTCTCACGTTTTAGCGTACACCAAAGGTGCAATTTACATCTGTGCATCATCATCCGAGCTGGCAACGCTGCAAAAGGTATTTGAAGAAGCAGGTGGTCGTTGGTCGACATTTATAATTTGGGCAAAGAATCATTTTACGCTAGGAAGATCTGATTATCAAAGACAATACGAAACAATACTCTACGGTTGGAAAAATGGCAATAAGCGTGAGTGGCATGGAGGACGTAATCAAAGTGATCTCTGGTTTTACGATAAGCCAACGTACAACTCACTGCACCCAACGATGAAACCAGTGGAGTTAATGGAGAGAGCGATAGTAAACAGCAGTAGACCAGGGGACATAGTTCTTGATCCATTTAGCGGGTCTGGGAGTACGTTGATTGCATGTGAGAGGACAGGAAGAATCTGTAGAACGATAGAGCTAGATCCTACGTTTGTAGATGTGACCATAAAACGTTGGCAAGTATACACGGGAAGAGAAGCGATACTTTCCAATACTGGCAAAACCTTTGCCCAAATTCAAGAAGAAAAACGGTAAAAGAAGGGAGAAAAAAGTGGAAGGAGGAAAAATCACGCAGACGGAATGGGCAAGAGAACTAGGAGTTTCAAAGCAATACGTCTGTTACTTAGTAAAGAAAGGAATAGTTGAGCTGGAGGATGGTTTGATTGACCGAGAACAAGCAAATGAAGCGGTGGCAGCAATACGAGATCCAAGTCAACCACTGAGGAGAAAAAATCCAGAAGGTGAAGAAGTGGGAAATAATAAACTTTCCATGATGTTGCTAAAAACGCGGATAAAAAATGAGATGGAGCGGGGAAGACTGCTCGAGGCAAAAGCAAAAGCTGAGATTGGTGAACTTATCTCAGTAGAAGAAGTAAAGACTGAAGCATTTAATGTTGCAAGAGTTGTCCGTAATAATTTGCTTAACATTCCAGATAGGGTTTCA
>CACPSE010000066.1:0-4574 GCA_902636535.1 uncultured Wolbachia sp.
AAGTGTAAAAAAATCAACCACATTACACCATATTTAGCCCGTTTTATTCTAACGATTTTGTTTGTTCAGCTATTTTCTGCCGCTCTGCTGAACAGATACTTAGGCTTTGGATGTACTTTTTGATCATCTTTTACAACTACTGCTGTAAACCCCATAAAAACCGCAGCAAATGAATCTATGGATTTAACGGCATAAAAGAACACAAAAATGCCAATTATGCTGGATTCAAACAAGGCTGAGCGATAAGTTGCTCCAAATCTTCTACTTTTTCAAATTTGGTATTGGGCTTTATAGCATTATACAGGGCAAAACCCTTACAAACCAACCCAACAATCCCTCCAATTACCGCTATAACGTGCATTTCCATGATACACAACGCAACACTACTCACCAATAACGCTGCACCAACAACACCAGCCAGGATTGCTTGCCTTTGTTGCGTTAACGGTTTGTTTTTTTCGTCTACATCATTGCCAGATCTACTATCAAAACACGGTTCGGAGGTTGGCTCTACAGTAGTTTCTATTTGCGCTTTTTCACTACTTTCACATATAGGTTGAGAAATTTTAGGATCTTCACTATTTATATTACATAATTTGGTGTCAGTTTCTGTAGCTTTATCAATTGCGTGAGTAGTACTTTTATTTGTTACACTATATTTACATACTTCATGCACTTCCTTACTATTTTCATCTTTAGCTGTAGTAGTTTTGGCTGTTACAACAGTGGGCTGATGCTCTATAGTTATTTCTAAAGGTTTGTTGGCTTCTTCTTTGCTAGAAATTTTTGGCTCTTGTGTCGCAGTTTCTTTGGAAGTAGTGGTCTTCCAATTTTTAAATTTTCTAGCAATAGCTTTCCCTATCTTTTTCATGATGCTCTCTCCTTTCTATTAAAATTTGTTATATTTAATGTGTGTAATTTAAGACGCTAATTTGTAAAATTTTTCTTCCTGCTCACTCCACAGCATCGGTATTTCCCTTAAATCCACTAACCGCAAATTACTTGGCTGTCTCCCATTTACTATGTCTTCCTTTATCTTTGGAGCTAAATAATTTAACCTTAAAATTTGTTGTATACGTCTTGTACCTATATTAATTTTAACGCTCAGCTCCTTCAGACTTGCATATTTTCCTGCCTCTAGTTGCCGTTTCCAAAGGTGGGCTCTCACCACTGCTTTCAGTAACGCATTATTTGTTTTACCTTCTGGCTCTATTACCACACATTTGTTTGCTTTCTTTTTTAACCCCATTGGTATAAATTTTTCCTCTGATTCAGAACAGACATCTATTCCATCTTCTTTTACCATTACTCCCTTTATTAATTTTTTCACCACTTTTTTCTGTTCTCCGAAACTTAAATTTTTCCATTCTTCCGCTTTTTCTTGCCAATTCTTGTATAGGTGCTCTGCTCTCTTCATTACTTCTTTTTCTACTTCTCCTGCTACTATATTCCGACTCTTTGACGCACAGCTTTTTCCAACTAAATGATTGTTGCATACGTAATATCTATACCTTTTATTTTCCTTTTTTGCATAGGTCAGCGTCATATTTACATTACAGCTCTTGCACTTTATTATCCCCTTTAGCAGCGCTTCCTCGTATCTTACCCCTCTATACGGCTGATTCTTTATCAATTCTTGCGCTTTTTGCCATTTTTCTTCTTCTATTATTGCTTCATGTTTTCCCTCATATTGCTTCTCATAATGCTTGATTTTTCCCATATATGTTGGATTTGTTATTATTCTTCTCACCGTCGCTTTCTTAAATATCTCTCCTCCATACACTTTTCCCGATTTTGCTTCAAATCTCTTTGTTCTGTGCCCTTCTCTGTTTAACTCTCTTGCCAATTCTGCCATTGATCTCAGCTCCAAATATCTTTCAAATATATGCTTCACTGTCTTTGCTTCTTTCTCATTGATTATTAATTCTTTATCTTTTACATCATACCCAAGTGGCAAAGTTCCTCCCATCCACAACCCTTGTTCTTTTGATGTTGCTATTTTATTTTTTACCCTTTCTACGATCATTTCTCTTTCTAGTTGTGCTGCTCCTGATAACACTGTTTGTACAAATTTTCCCATTGGCGTATTATTGTCAAATATTTGTGTTACTGCTATAAAATTTACTCGGTGCCTTCTAAAAAATGATGTTACTTCTATGCTATCCTTTGTTTCCCTTGATAACCTGTCTAATGTATATACTACTACACAATCTACTTCCCCTGCTTTCACATCTTCAAATAATTCCTTTATCGCTGGTCTTTCTAAATTTTTCCCTGAAAAGCCACCATCATCGTACCTTTTTGCCAATGATACCCAGCCCTCTCTGCTTTTTATGTACTTTTCACATGCTACTCGCTGTGCATCAAGACTATTAAACTTCTGCTCTAGCCCGTCTTCATTTGATTTTCTCGTATATATTGCGCATCTCACTTCTTTACACATTTTTCTTCTCCTTTTCACGCATACCGAACAAGAGCGGTCCGTTGTAACTCATTCCCATTATTTTTCCTGCTACTGCTGATAATGATGTATAAAACTCTTCTCTATAGATCAAACCTGTATTTGTTACCATTACAACGTGGACTTCTTCTCCTCTCTCTAATATCAACTCTGTTCCCTCTACTGGCAGTTTATCGCTACTTATTCTTTTTCCCTTCTCTAGCCGATCTGCTAGGTATTCCAGTCTTTTTGCCCCTTTTCTTGATATTTCTCCATACATTTTCTCCTGTATTCTATATGCTAACCTCGGTATCAAATACTTCTTTGAGTGTCTAGGCGCCTCTTCCCCAAATACCTTTTTCCATATTTTTCTTAGCTCTTCCAACGCTTTTTTCTCTAAACATTTTACCTCTTTTTCTACTTTTTTTTCCATATAGTCACCTTTTCAAACACAGCACTTCTGAATTTTTAAAAACGCTATAGCACTTTTTCATCCACAGTTTCTAGCTCTTCTTTTGCCGCTATCACACCTGCTGCCGTACTTTCCGATACAGTTTTTATTTTTTCTATGAACTCTCTCTGTTTATTTGCCATTTTTACGTTCTCTAACACTTCTTTTATCTCTTTATTATTTCTCGCATAATCCATTGGGGTTTTGCCAAATTTATCCTTTTGCTCTACATTCGCTCCCGCTTTTACTAGCTCTTCTACTATTTTTATCTCTGCCACCATGCAGGCAAGATGCAACGGAGCAAATTTGCTACTTCGTTCCACTGCGTTTACATCGGCTCCTGCCTTTATCAGCTCCTTTGTATTTTCTAGACGTTGGCCCATTACCGCTAAGTGCAATGGTCTATATTGTCCAGCATCTGCCGCATTTATATCTGCTCCTTTTTTGATTAATAACCTCACTTTTTTTGGATCTGGCATTCCCACCGCGTAATGTAGTATCGTCCTTCCTTTTGTGTCTTTTTTATTAATATCTTCTATTGAGTTATCTAATACTTCTTTCCCCGCCTTATTAAACTCTTCTCTTTCTTTCTGACTAAATTTTACCATAACTTTCCTCAGCTATTAATGCAATTTAAAGTGGCTCCAATTTGGCTCACTTCAGCGCTTGGTAAACTTTGTTTGTTTACTAGCTGCTTTTTCACTTAGGGCTGTTTTGGCATAAAAAGCAAGTTTTTTTTTGCTAAATTTACACATTTTTTCCACATATTATATTAAGATATAAATATATATACTTAATACATTAAGTAAAAAGCAAACCTGCCTCCTATTTCTCTTCGAGTAGTAAGGATTCTTTTTCTATTAATTCTACTGCTTCCTTAAAACTCATCACTTCTCCCTCCGGTCCTTTATTACACCTTTCCATTATTTCTTCTATTGCCTTGTTTGCTTCTCCATACATCACTGCCACATCTCTCATATTCACTCCCTTCTTTTCTAAATAACTTGTCACTTTCGGGTAAATTTTTGCATAGTTTAGTGGGCTACATCCAAATTTATCTATCGCACTCGTATCTCCTTCTGCATTTATTAGCACTTCTATTGTTCCTATTCTTCTTGCTAAACAGGCTAAGTGTAGTGGCACTGCTTTGTTATTAGATCTTGCATTTACTTCGGCTCCGTTCTTTATCAGGGCTCTTACATTTTTTCTACGCCCTAAAAATGCTGCTAGATGCAATGGCGTTTCATTTCTATTATTTCTCTCGTTAACGTTTGCTCCTTTTTTTATTAATAACTCTACTATTTCTGCCTCTGACACTTGAGCTGCACGGTGCAATATTGTACAACCATCTGTATCTTTTTCATTTATTTGTTGAAACTCGTTTACTGATATTGCTTTCAATAAATTATAAAAAGCGTTTTTTGTTTCTTCTTTAAACATGACTCCCTCACTACAAAAACATACGCCAATTTGGCTCACTTCAGTGCAAGATCAATTTCTTATGTTTACCTACACCTACCTAATTTATAGCTGTTTTGGCATGGAAAAGCAACTTCTTTTTTTCAAAAAACACACATTTTTACCGAATGTTAATGTAGTATATGAAGATATAAATATATATAATTAGGTTATTAAACATATTACCTGTTTTTCTTCCCAACTTCTGTTCAAATGTCGATGTTC
>CACPSE010000067.1:0-4390 GCA_902636535.1 uncultured Wolbachia sp.
AGCCTGGGACGCAGCCGGATCAGGAAGAAGAGTGATGTATTGGCAAGGAGAGTCAGGAAGTATAAATAATTTGCTGTCTCAAAGCCTTGAGCACTTACGTAGTCGATCACGTGACATGGTAAGAAAAAACCCGTATGCAGCAAATATCGTAGATGCGATAGTAAGTAACTGCGTTGGGACAGGAATAAAGCCGCAATCAAAAGCCAAAGATGCAGAGTTTCGGAAAAAAGTCCAAGAGTTATGGCTGAGATGGACAGATGAAGCAGACAGTAGCGGAATAAATGATTTTTATGGATTACAAGCTCTAGTATGCAGAAGTATGATAGAAGGAGGAGAATGTTTCGTTCGTCTGCGCACTCGAAAACCTGGAGATGGTTTCTCCGTTCCTTTGCAATTACAAGTACTTGAATCTGAACATTTAGACAATAAGAGTAATCAAACCCTTGCCAACGGTAATGTAATAAGAAACGGTATTGAGTTTAACAGGCTTGGGCAAAGAGAAGCTTTTTTCCTTTTTCGAGAACATCCAGGAGAAGGATCATTCGGAGAATCAGTGAGAGTGCCAGCAAATGATGTTTTGCATATCTATAAACCGCTAAGACCTGGGCAAATTCGAGGAATACCGTGGCTTTCTACAGTACTACTCAAACTCTACGAACTTGATCAATATGACGATGCAGAATTAGTACGAAAAAAGACAGCAGCGATGTTTGCTGGGTTTATTACGAGACTTGATCCTGAAGCGAACATCATGGGTGAAGGTGAGAGTAATGAGCATGGAGTAGCACTTTCAGGACTCGAACCTGGCACTATGCAACTGCTTGACCCTGGTGAGGATATTAAGTTCTCTGAACCATCAGATGTTGGAGGAAGTTATGAAGCATTCATGAAACAGCAGCTCAGGTCAATAGCAATAGGAATGGGAATAACGTATGAGCAGCTAACAGGAGATTTAACAGGTGTCAATTATTCATCGATAAGAGCAGGGCTCATAGAATTTCGCAGGAGGTGTGCAATGTTACAGCATAACGTGGTAGTATTTCAATTTTGCCGTCCAGTGTGGGATAGGTGGTTAGAGTTAGCAATACTATCTGGAGAACTAGACATAGGTGAAAAGTGGGCAAAAGAAGCGGCGAAAGAGGTAAAATGGATACCACAAGGATTTGGTTGGGTGGATCCGCTAAAAGACCAGCAAGCACAGCAAATGGCAGTAAGGAATGGGTTTAAGAGTAGGTCAGAGGTAGTATCAGAGCTGGGTTACGATATAGAAGAAATCGACCAAGAAATTGCCGAAGATCAAAGACGTGCAAGTTCCTTGGGATTAAGTTTTGATTCTGACGTTACTACCAATCAAGAGATAATATGAAAAACCAAGCGATATGGCTGAGGAAGCCGATGATGGTAGAGCCAAGAAGTTTTGAGTTACTGTCATTACAAGCAGGAAAGCAGCCAATTTTTAAAAACATAAAACATGCAGTAAAAAATAGTGAAAAAGGAATAAAAGTTATACCGATACATGGAATCTTGACGAAGAATTCAGAAGCTTTTGACGATATTTTAGGAATGACGTCATATGAGAAGATACGTGAAGAGATAGAAGAAGCTTTAATAGATGAAGAAGTAGAAACAATAATTTTGGACATAGATAGCCCCGGAGGAGAAGTAAACGGTTTATTCGATCTTTCTGACTTTATTTACGAAGCAAGAACAAAAAAGAGGATTGTGGCGATAGCAAATGATGATGCGTATTCTGCAGCGTATGCGATAGCGTCAAGTGCTGAAAAAGTATTGGTAACGAGGACTTCAGGAGTAGGAAGCATAGGAGTAATAGCAAGTCATATAGATCAAAGTGGATTTGATGAAAAACAGGGGGTAAAATATACCACAGTATTTGCAGGAAAGAGAAAAAACGATTTAAATCCGCATGAGCCGATAACATCAGAAAGTGTGGAAAGCTTACAAGAGGAAGTAGATCGCCTATATGAGATGTTTGTCCAGCTCATAGCACGAAACAGAAATTTGTCCACGGAAAAAATCAAATCAACGGAAGCAGGGCTATATTTTGGAGAAAAAGCGATAGAGGTAGGACTTGCTGATGGAATTACGACATTTTCAGAATTTATAGATAATTATAGGAGAAATAATATGACTAAAACTGAGATAAACGAACAAGTAATAGATATTGATGAGCAAGGAAGATGTTTAGGGTACGAGAGCTGCCGTAAAGAAGTATTAGAGGTGATAAGATTATGTAATTTATCAAAGATGCCAGAAAAGATAGGAGAATTTATTGAGCAGGATGTAAATGCCAAACAAGCGCAAGAAATACTAATGTCGATACTGGCGGAGAGAACGAAGAAGACAGAGATACTGAGCACAATACCACAGAGTTCACCGGAAGACTTGATGATGGAAGTGGCCAAAGCACGCCAGAATAGGCAATTATAAGCAATCTATCTTTTACCGCGGAATATAGCAATAATAAACGCCGCGGTAAAACAACCGCCGTATATAACACTAACAAAAGCGGCGGTAAAACAATTAAGGAGAAACATTTATGAGTTGTATAACTGAACAAAATAACCTTGGTGACCTTTTAAAATATGAGGCATCAAGTCTATATTCAAGAGACCAAATAACAGTAGCAAAAGGGCAAACCCTTAGCTTGGGTAGTGTAGTTGGCTGTAATGTTGAAGATAACGTAATTAAAATTATCAACCCAACAGCAACAGATGGCACACAAACAGCGATAGGTGTAATAACAAGTGATGTAAATGCAACGGAAACCACCAAAGTAGTAATCATTACACGTATAGCAATGCTAGCGGATCATGCAGTTGTATGGCCAACAAATATCACTGAAGAGCAAAAAGCTGCAGCAATAAAGCAACTTGAAGCACGAGGAATCATTATCCGCAAAGGGGTCTAGTAAATAATAAAAAACATAAAGGGGGGAAAAGAAAAAATGCAAAATCCATTTACAAATACAGCATTTAGTATGACGGCACTAACAAATGCGATAAACATATTGCCGATAAATTATGGACGGGTTGAAAATTTAAATTTATTTCCAAGTAGGTCAGTAAGATTTAGACATATTACCATAGAAGAACACAACGGAGTATTGAGTTTATTACCAACGCAAGTACCCGGAGCGCCAGCAACAGTAGGAAAAAGAGGAAAACGGAAAATAAGAACGTTTACCATTCCACATATTCCTCATGATGATGTAGTGCTGCCAGAGGAAGTACAGGGAATAAGAGCATTTGGATCAGAGAGTGAGCTTAAAGCGTTGGCAGATGTGATAACTGATCATTTGCAGCTAATGAGAAATAAACATGCAATAACGTTGGAGCATTTGCGTATGGGAGCGCTGAAAGGAATAATTTTAGATGCTGATGGCAGTGAATTATTAAATCTGTACAACGAATTTGAAATAACACCAAAAGTAGTAAGTTTTGCCCTAGGAACTGCAACAACTGATGTAAAGCGTAAGTGTATGGAAGTATTGCGGCACATAGAAGATAACCTAAGTGGTGAATATATGACCGGAATTCATGCCTTAGTAAGCCCTGAGTTTTTTGATGCATTAACATCGCATAGCAAAGTAAAAGAAGCATATGAAAGATGGCAAGAAGGAGCAGCGCTGAGAAACGACATGAGGTCAGGATTTACGTTCTGTGGAATAACGTTTGAGGAGTATAGAGGACAAGCAACCGACCCTGAAGGAACCGTAAGAAGGTTTATAGAGAGGGATACAGGACACTGTTTTCCACTTGGTACAGCAAGCACATTTACTACTTACTTTGCGCCAGCAGACTTTAATGAAACGGTAAATACTCTTGGACAGCCACTATATGCAAAACAGGAGCCAAGAAGATTTGATAGAGGAACTGATTTACATACGCAGTCAAATCCTCTGCCAATGTGCCATCGCCCAGGAACATTAATCAAAGTCGTTGCAGCATAACAATACTGGTAGAGCAACTACAAAAGTGGTGAGGCATGAGGACTGCTCTACCAATATGCCCCTTCTTAGCGTGCATGTAGAGATTAGTGCATAAAGGTAAAATATGCAAGGAAAAATAGAAAGATTATTTGCAGATTGTTTTGCACATCTTGGGGAGCAAGCGTTGTATGAATCAAAGGATAAGGCATACATGGTACAAATATTGAAGCAACAGCCAGATAAATTATATGGAATTGGTGAAGGACAATTTGTGGGGGAGATGCTTTTTCTTGAGGTAAGCGTTTTTGATGTATTGAAGCCAATGGTGGGAGATATTTTTGTTATTGATGATCGTAAATATAAAGTACATTCTTCACCGCTGCAAGACAATTCAGGAATGGTATGGAAAATTCAAGCGTCGGGGGTGTGAATGCGTATCAA
>CACPSE010000068.1:0-4302 GCA_902636535.1 uncultured Wolbachia sp.
CAAGGGTCTGACTCCTTATGAATTTATATGTACACAGTGGACAAATCTTCCTGAATTGTTTATACTTAATCCATGCCATCATACTTTGGGACCATACATGCAAGAACAAACCAAAAGAGATACGGTATTTAAGACTGCTTAAGCTGATTGATATACCTATCAGACGACATGTTAAAATCAGAGCGGATGCAAATCCCCTTGACTTAAAATGGAAAAAGTATTTTGATGAGAGAGTGAAACGAACAAGAATGTTAGCAAGCTCCTTTTCAAGAGAAGGTTCTCTACTGTTAGTGTCACCACTAAAGTTGATGTATTCTGAGGATTTATGAAAGACAAGCCGGTTCGAGAAAAGAAGAACTTAGATAAGGGGCTCAAGCGTAGTGCAGGAAATCCGCATGCTGCGTTTGAAGAGGCGGGGGCAGGAAACGTGACTATAGGTGGAAAAGTGATGAATATTGCAGAAATTGTAGAAGCATTACAGAAATCTATAGAGGCAGCGCGCCTGTTCTCGACCCTACTTAAGCATGCAGAAGAAACGACAGATGAAGATCTAAAGAAAATTGCAGAGGAATCACCAATAATAAAGCTAGCATACGATGAATTAGACAAGTTTCACTAGAGTGAAAAAGATCTCCTAGCTTATGAAGAAAGAGTGATGAATCTACAGAAAGAAGAAGCCATCCTTGAATACAGACTTGATCTTACTGAAGAGAAAGGTGTACGGAAAGGAAAAATTGAAGTCGTAAAAGCAATGCTAGCTAATAATGTTGATGTCAACACTATTGTTAAGTTTACTGGCCTCTCCACGAGTGAGATCAAAGAATTGCAGAATTAAGTGTGAATGGTTACGAAAATACAATAATTCATGTATTTCATAAGTACCTTAATTTAAGTTTTCGCACTTTCAAAAAGTAAGTCAAATAAAATTATTAAAAGGTCAATACATAATGACAGTTAATTTAATAATAATTTAAACATTTGGAATGTAAAATTATAATATATTAATTAACTAGGGGGTTAAAAATGGGTATAACTAAATTTGTGTTCGGTTTTGACAAATCAGATGTAACAGCACTGCAGGAAAGCCAATTAGGTGATGCTACACAATTCCAAAAAATATCTGATCTGTTAGGAGAATTGCAAAAAAGCCAAACAGGTGATGCTACGCAATTCCAAAATATACTCAGTGAGCTGGGGAAATTACAAAGTAGTCAAACAGGCGATGCTACACAATTCCAAAAAATATCTGATCTGTTAGGAGAATTGCAAAAAAGCCAAACAGGTGATGCTACGCAGTTTAAAGAGGTACAAAAGTATTTAGACGGCCTGCAAGAAAAAGTGGAAACACTCACAGACACAGTAGCAGATCAAGAAAAAACACTACTAATTTGTGCCATAGTCAGTGCTGTTGCCGCAATAGCGATAACTTCTTTTGTTGCATTCTGCATCTATCAGGGAGTTAAACTTGAAAAGGAGAAAGAAAAGAACTCGTCTAAAGATACACCAGACGCAAAACTTAATAATGCAGATGACGCTGGTAGTCCTGAAAAACTGGATAACTCAACAGTGGAAGGCTTACAAAAATCTTCAAACGATATAGCTGCATAACACTCTTCTTGAGGAGGTGTTACGCAACTTGTAACACCTTACTCTTCTCTTAGCTTATGTAGGTTTTTCGATAGCAAAATATCACTTTTTAGAAAAATATTTGTATTGTAAAGTTAGTAAAGATTCTGGTTTACTTAAAGTTTGTTAATTGCTATCTTTTAAAACACGATATTTACTATAGCACCATATGCTTAGGATTTTTTCTAAAGTTTTGTTTATATTAATGTTTTTGGTTTCTAGCTTTTTTACTGTGCATAGTGCTGAAGCTAAATCTAAGCTCAGTAAGAAATACATACCTCCTGGTAACCCTGGTGGTGCAAACTTTCATACAGATGAGGATTTTGCTGAGTCATATAAACTGTATGAGAAGCGTAGGGAATTGCTCAAGAAAAAAAAGTCACAAGATCGAGCTATAAATAAAGAAGATCTAATCAAAAAATTAAAAGAGAAAAAAATTGCTAGTCTTGATAATGAGCCAGATGACATGGAAGCATGCATAGTCGACGATGAAGAGAGCACTATGATAAATCAGCATGGTATTAATATCGCACGTTTAAGGGGTGCTGTATTTATAGATCAAGAGCCAGTTTCTCAGTATGAAAGTGAGCAGCATGAACAAGAAGGAAAAAAAATTACTTCAACACGAGAAAAGAAAGTTTCTCCTATAAATGTCACTATAAAAGAAACTCCTTCAAGAAGAACGTGCTCACATGATTCTATTGCTAATTTGGATAACGTAGATGCTTATAGTTTGAATGGTTCGAGTTCATTTGGCAGCGTAGCTGACACAGTAAAATAGTATCACAATTAATAAGTATGCTAGATAAAGATCTGATATTGGATGACGATGCATATGAATTATCGCCAATTTCCAGGCACAAAACTCATGTTGTAGAAGTTGGAAAAGTAAAGATAGGCGGAAATAATCCTGTAGTTGTACAATCTATGGCGCTTGGCGTGCATATAGATTCTGATAATATAAAAAGTAGCGCAAAACATTATGCAAAAGAAATAACGGAATTAGCGCGTGCAGGTTCAGAGTTAGTACGAATTGCCTTGAACTCAGAGGAGGTAGCAAGAGCAATACCTTATATAGTAGAAGAGATAAATAAAGAAGGTTTTGACGGTAAAATATTGGTAGGCTGCGGTCAATATGAGCTAGATAAATTAGTTCAAGATTATCCAGACAACATCAAAATGCTGGGTAAAATTAGAATCAATCCAGGCAATATAGGCTTTGGCGACAAACGTGATGAGAAGTTTGAAAGGGTTATAGAGTATGCAATAATGCACGATCTTCCGGTTAGAATTGGGGTAAATTGGGGTAGTCTTGATAAATACCTTTTACAAAAACTGATGGATGAAAACTCTTCGCTTAGTAATGCAAGGCCTTCTGATGTTATACTGCGCAAAGCACTTGTAATGTCTGCTCTTGATAGTGCAAAAAAAGCTGAAGAAATTGGTCTAAATTCAAATAAAATAATCATTTCATGTAAAGTTAGCAAAGTACAAGATTTAATTTTAGTTTATACGGCACTTGCAAAATCTTCCAATTATGCGCTGCATTTGGGTTTAACTGAAGCTGGTATGGGCAATAAAGGTGTAGTAAACACCACAGCAGGGCTTACTTATTTATTGCAAAATGGCATTGGAGATACCATACGGGCTTCTTTGACTCAACGTCCTGGTGAATTGCGTACTAATGAAGTGGTGGTGTGTCAGGAAATATTGCAATCTATAGGCTTGCGACACTTTAACCCTCAGGTTAATTCATGTCCTGGTTGTGGGCGCACGAGTAGCGATCGTTTTCGTATATTAACTGAAGAAGTGAATGGCTATATAAAAACTCATATGCCGATATGGAAGAAAAAAAATCCAGGTGTAGAGCATATGAACATTGCTGTTATGGGATGCATAGTAAATGGTCCTGGAGAAAGCAAACACGCAAATTTGGGAATCAGCTTGCCTGGATATGGAGAAAAACCTGTTTCAGCAGTCTACAAAGACGGCAAGTATTTCAAAACTTTACAAGGTGATAATGTCTCTGAAGAATTTAAGGCAATTATTGATAATTATGTGAAGGAGCATTACACGTAACCTTTCACGGTTAATTAATAGATAAATCGCAAATAAAAAAGAAAATCAAACCTTGTTTTTCTTTTTTCGCTATTAATATATTTATAACACAATTAAGTTTAAATAATTGATATGAAAAGCTTTTTACGAAATTTCTTGCACTGTCTTCTGTCATCCCAGTGCTCCTTTCTTGTCATCCCAGTCTGGGATCCAGAAAACTTACAGGTAATAAAAACTGGTCACGCGCTACCCAGGACGTGGTGTAATAGTTGTACAAGAATCCTACTAACTTTACTATTAATCCTATTTCCACTTTTAGCATCATCTATAAGCATTGAGGGCATCGAAGAAAATTGTGATTACGAATATTACCCTAAATTAGATGATGATGATGCTGCTGAATTATACATTATAAAGCGAAATTATTATAGATACGGGGAGAAATTAAAAATATTAGCAGATGAGAGGATAAAGGAGATCACTTTAGGCACTAGTGATAAATAATTGTAACCGTTCACTCAATGGCGTCAACTTAAGGAAAAATATCGGTGATAGTGTATAAAATTTCTCTCTAAAATTTTTACCATTAAATTACCTAAAAGCTGCAATAAATAGCAC
>CACPSE010000069.1:0-4245 GCA_902636535.1 uncultured Wolbachia sp.
ACTGACTCTCATTTTTTGTGGCATATTTATCCTTAAATCGTCATTTTATAATGAATTTTATCAGTAATCACTAGTTTTTCTGCTGCTATGCAACAAAGCCCACTGGAATCCAGTCCTTTTGCACAGTTCCATCAAAAACGTTGTAAAGGCTTTCGTGTTTACCAACTTAGTGCCCAATCTGGATCCCAAACTGAGATGACAAGGAAGGGAGCACTGGAATTTTTGTTTCAGCATTAGCCATGCATCTGACCTCAATAAAGCTTGAAACTTTCTGTACATAAAATTAGAGAAGTAGTCATTCATCTTTATCACTACCAAGGTCTTTTAACATACTGTAATTGCCTTTTCTGAATCTACTTTTTAAAGATGTAACTCCACTTTCGCTAATACCACTGAGGCTCAGTGCAGCTCCACCCAATTGTAATCCTATCTCAGATGTTTCAGGAATAATTTTATTAGCTCCTAGATCTCTATAAACCTCTACATTACTCAAATCTGGTAAGCGTATTACAATATTTACATGCGGAAAATTTGCTGCAACTAAAGAAACAACTTTTTTTATAGTAACTTCATTCTTTATTGAAATAACGAGAGCTTGAGCTCTTTCTATTCCTACTGATTTTAAAATTTCACATCTTGTAACATCTCCAAGATATATAGGAAAACTATCACTTTTTCCTTCTTTGACTATTTTCGATTGAATATCTACAACAACGTAACTTAAATGCTCTGCAGTAAGCATTTTTGTTACCATATATCCCACTCTACCAAATCCAGCAACTATTACATGGTTATAAAGATCTTGTGTATCTGTTTCAACAGCTTCATCGTCTAGTATTGTTTTCTCAGTGCTAAATGAGTTTGCTATCCAATCTCCAAGCCCCGATAAAAGAGGAGTGAAAGCCATGGTTACTGTAGTTACCATCAAAAGTACTTGAGCGATTTCACTTGGTAGCACATTTAGCTCATCTGCTAAGCGAAATAAAATAAACGCAAATTCACCGCCTTGTGAAAGCAGTAACCCAGCTTGTATAGCAGGTGCACTCTTAAACCCAAAAAATCTACACAATATATATATGATAGATGTTTTTAAAACGATAAGGATAATCGATAATAAAGTAATTAGTGGTAACTTATTGAGTAAAAGTTAGGTATTGATGGACATACCAACAGTCATGAAAAATAAGCCAAGAAACAAATCTTTAAATGGCAATACCGCGTGTTCTACTGAGTGTCTATATTCTGTTTCTGCAACTAACAATCCAGCAACAAATGCACCTAATGCCAACGATAAATGAAATTGCTCAGTAATAAACGCTGCTCCTAATACTATTAAAAGCGTTGTTGATATAAAGACCTCATTACTTTCCATTTTAGCAATAACCGAAAATAAAGGTCTAAGCAATAATCTACCAGTTATAAATATCAGCACTAATGCAATAGCTGCTTGCACCAATGAACCTGCCAATGAGCTTATCAGGCTGTGCTCAGAATTGCCAGTAAGTAAAGGTACCAATACTATTAATGGTACCACTGCAAAATCTTGCATTAATAGCACTGCTATCGACAATCTACCAACCTGACTTGCTTGAGAACCTTTTTCTTGCAGAACCTGCAACACTATTGCTGTTGAGGATAGCGCAAGCCCACCACCAATAACTGTTGCTATATTCGTATTCACTCCGAAAGCAAGAGCGATGCACCATATTGCTACCATGGTAACTATAACTTGAAGAGAACCGAACCCAAATACATGAATACGCATAGCGATCAGGCGTTCAAATGTCAATTCAAGGCCTATAATGAATAATAGAAAAACTACCCCAAATTCTGCAAGATTATCCATTGCCTCAGCTGAGTGTATCAGATTAAACCCATGAGAACCAATAACTGCACCTGCAACGAAGTAACCGAGCACTGGACTAATATTCATTTTCCAAAACGCTATGACTATAAACACAGCAGCAGAAAGTAAAATTATAATATCAAACAAATGCTGAGAGCCACTGTGCATGATATTTAACCTGTAGAATTAGACCATTTAATTGAGCAGCCAATACTGGACTTTTGCTCAGATGGACAACCACCAATTTCTGCAATAAATTTCATAGCTTGAAATAAGTCACTACTTCCTACTTCATAGCTTTGACCCTTTTCTTTTTTTGTGTCGTTAAAACGTCCACGATAGCAAAGGTTTAAATTGGAATTAAAGCCAAAAAAGTCAGGAGTACAAACAGCCCCGTATTCTTTAGCTATTTTCTGTGTACTATCAATTAAATATGGAAATGTAAACTTATTTTCCTTGGCAAAATTAATCATATTTTCAAAGGAATCTTCTGGATATTCATTTACATCATTTGGCATTATTGCAACGGTGTTTACCTGATAATCTTTTTTCAATTGATCAACATCGCTTACCAGATTGCTAATAATTGACTGAACGTAAGGACAGTGATTGCATATAAACATTACAATAAGACCATTTTTTCCACAACAGTCACTTAATGCATAGTATTTATTGTCTACTCCCAAAAGATTAAAATCTTTTGCAGTAAAACTAAAATCGACTTTAGGAGTATTCAGAGCAACCATGACTTATAGAGCATTATTATACCACATATAATTTATGATTTTGTCATTTAAATGTCAAACGGTTTCTATGTATACTATTTGCATATTCTTTTTTAGCATTATAATTATAAAACTTATGTTCATAACTTTCGAAGGAATAGACGGCTCTGGTAAAACAACACAGTCTGAGCTACTTGCAGATCATTTTAAGCAAATTCGCGGTGAAAATAGCGTAGTATTGACTCGAGAACCAGGCGGCACTGATTTTGCAGAGAATATAAGGGGAGGATTGTTAACAAATAATATTGATCCTATTTCTGAACTCTTGCTACTTATCTCGATGAGGCACGAACATATGAAAAAATTAATATTACCAGCTCTTGCAGAAGGAAAAATAGTGATTTGTGATCGGTTTATTGATTCAACTATTGCATACCAAGGATATGGGTTTGGAGTTGATTTAAAACTAATAGAAGACTTGCACAGGTTGGCTGAAATTAGATATCCAGATATTACATTTATTCTAGATATTGACGTTGAAATTGGGGTGAGTAGAGCAAAAGACAGGAATAAATATGAAGAAATGGATGTAAATTTTTACAATAAAGTCAGAAAAGGATTTCAGGAAATAGCTATAAAAGAATCTAATAGATGTAATGTTATTACTGGAATTGAAAAAAAAAGTGATAATCACGTACACAATGAAATTATTGATATTGCAAAGACTTAGCTATGCTTATTGAACTTTTGCTAACTTAAACAATTACTGCATTAACCTGTGGTAAAAAATATCAATTTTAGGTGACGTTATTTCATATGAAAGATTTTCTTTTTGATTAGCTAAAAAGCTTTGTATTTCATCTTTAGGTTTTTCACTTATTGCTCTATATATTCTTGCGCGATTAATTAGCTCATTTCTACTATTCTTATTGCTTACTTCAGTTATGGTAAAAAATTGATCAAAGTGATTTAACAAATCCTCGTCTTTTATCGAGGATGCAATGCTATCAATGTCTCTTACATATAAAGCAAGTTTGTGTACTTTACTACGATCTTCAAAACAAAGATTAATCAGTTCGTCACAAAACTTATTTTTTGTAATATCTCTTGTTTTTGCTAGCAAAAATTTGATTTCTTCTTGGCAACGCACTCTCTTAACTGACTCAGCAGGTTCAACCATACCGAGAACATTTTCTATTACAGACTTTTTCTCACAATCAAAAAGAAACGTATAATATCCCATAGACAGAGTCAAGAGAAGGAATATAGCTGGAAGCAAGAATGGAGCAAGCACATTTTGTGATTCAGGAAAGATAAACCAGACGGCAGTTGCTGCTGACACAGCTAAAAATAACCCTGACATAACGAGTTTTATTTTTCTTCTGTATCCGTTATCAATAACTGTATTTACGCCAATAAAAGCTACATCAACCATTGCTCACACCTCACTAAAAGTAATATTAACTTAATGATAGCATTGTTGTGATAAAAAATCAATATTATGAATATTTTAATTAATCTGTAAAATCATCTAACCAAATAGAAAAAAGGCAAAAGAAGCCCTGGGGTTATTATCTGCTTTAAAATATTGGCGTTTTTTATGCTTTAAACGCTTGACAAGCAAGATTTAGCTGCTTTTAATTGCAACTAACCTACGCTGCAAATGTTTAAAAA
>CACPSE010000070.1:0-4170 GCA_902636535.1 uncultured Wolbachia sp.
ACTTAGCTATAGCCTTGTGGAAGGGATGGAAACGTCTCTTTGATTTAGCAGAAGGATGAAGACTTGCTCATGAATTCTATACTTGTGGGTAATAGTAAGCTTCAAAACCGTACGTGAGACTTTGTGCCTCATACGGCTTTTCTCTAATTTGGTGCTTTTCATGCACACCTCCTATGTAATTCATCGTGACAATGTCCATGCAGCAAGGATAAATTTTTGTTCATATTATTACGTCTGTTTCGGTCTATATGATGTATTTCCAAGATATCATCATTTTTAAACCAAAATTGACAATGACCACATTTACCTTGTTGTAACTTCAACAACTTTATTACTCTTGGTGATTTGTCTGGTATTTTCTTTAGACGATTACCCCAATAAACCCAATCTCCATCATAAGGAGATTTAGTTCTTTTCACTTTGACGTGCCGTTTAATAGCATAATCTCCATGTTTAATAAGGTACATTTTGTTATTTGTCATAAAACGCCAGTTATCGTTGCCATACTTTTTAAAGTATTTTCTTCTAATCCAGCCTCTATTTTTGGTTGGGTGTCTGAATACCGCCCATTTCCATAGTTTTCTAAGCATCCAGAAATATCAGCATCTAATACATATGCTGTTTTCTGTTTTAGCACATCAAATATGGCTTCAACTGCATCATGACATAGGTCTAAAACCATAAGTGTTTTGCTCAACTCCCATTCCGGTTCTAGAGCCATTTTCATAAGTGTTTCTTTTGCTCTCTCTGAAATAGTAGGTATGCCTATCGGCCTCTTTTCGGTTTTTCCAGGTTTTGGAATCCAAATACGTCTTGATGATTTTGCTTTTCTTTTTATATCTAAAAAATATGATAGTTGTAATCTTTCTTTTTGATTAAGGTTAGGTCTAATTTTGGATCGAGAAATTTTGATGGCCAAAATGCTTAAAAAATATTAATAATTATACACACAATTATTCAATCATATTTTTAAGGAAGACAACTTTTAACTTTGTAAAAGATAGCCAGGAAAATTGCATTTGCAGTAAATTTTAAGATACCCATCTATGGCCTAACTTAACGCGCATGAACGTTCTCAGAAGCCCTGTTATTCTACTAATATCTCTCTCTTTCCTGAATAATTTGGAGCACTGACAATACCTTCCTTTTCCATTCTTTCAACGATGTTTGCAGCTCTGTTATAGCCTATTCTAAGCTGCCTTTGAATGTAACTGGTTGAAACTTTTTGATCCCTTTGAATAATGGCCACTGCTTGATTGTAGAGGACATTTTCTTCATCCTCTATTTCATCACCCAATTCCGTAGAAGAATTTTCATCTTCTTTAGTAATTTCCTCCATGTAATTTGGCTCACCTTGCATTTTCAAATGATCAACTATATCTTGTACCTCATCATCGCTCACAAATGGGCCGTGAATTCGAATAATCTTACCACCAGAGGCCATATAGAGCATATCACCCATACCAAGCAATTGTTCAGCCCCTTGTTCGCCAAGTATTGTGCGGCTATCTATCTTAGAAGTAACAGCAAAACTGATTCTTGTTGGAAAGTTTGCTTTTATCACACCTGTTATCACATCCACGGATGGACGTTGTGTTGCCATTATGATATGTATTCCTGCAGCTCTGGCCATTTGCGCCAAACGCTGAATAGAGCACTCTATCTCTTTGCCGGCAACAAGCATCAAATCTGCCATTTCATCTACAATCACTACAATATACGGAAATGTTTCCATCTTGATTGGTATTTTTTCAAACAAAGGTTTGCCTGTTGTTGAGTTAAAGCCAATCTGCACAACGCGCTCCAATTCTGTTCCACTATTCATCGCTTCTGTGATTTTTTGGTTATAGTTTATTACATTGCGTACATTTAAATACGACATCATGCGATAGCGATTTTCCATTTCTTTCACTATCCACTTAAGAGCGACTATAGCCTTTTTTGGCTCTGTTACCACTGGCGTTATGAGATGTGGTATTGCATCATATATTGAAAGCTCAAGCATTTTGGGGTCAATCATTATCATCTTACATTCATCAGGACTTAATCGATAAACGAGTGAAAGAATCATAGTGTTAATCGCAACTGACTTACCTGACCCTGTGGTTCCAGCAACAAGCAAGTGAGGCATTTTGGTTAGATCTGCAATAACTGGTTTTCCACTTATTTCTTTGCCAAGCGCAATTGGGAGATTTAAGTTTGCATTTTGGTATTCTGGTGATTCAAGCAAATCACGCAGCATTACAATTTCTCGTTCCTTGTTCGGCAACTCTATTCCCATAGCATTTTGCCCACGAATTATTGAAATACGTGCAGAGAGTGCACTCATTGAACGTGCAATGTCATCTGCAAGGCCAATTACTCTTGCAGATTTCGTGCCAGCTTGTGGTTCAAGTTTGTATAAAGTCACAACCGGCCCATAGCATACACTGATAATTTTTCCTTGCACGCCAAAATCACTCAGGACTTGTTCCAGCAGAGATAAATTTTTATTGCTCTCCATTTCATTCAGCTGCTTTCTCTGCAAAGACTCCTCTGCTTTAGAAAGTAAATGAATACTTGGAAACTTGAACTCACTGAAAATTTCTTCGGTCTGTCTTTTTCTTGGTTGCTGTCTAGTAGTTTTATGTTTTTCTTCTACTACTAATGGTGCAACTGAATATTCAGCAGTTTTATGTGATCTGAGGAATGGAACATTTACAAATAAGCAAACTATTTTTTTACATAAGAAGAATAGAAAGTAAGTTATTTTCTTCCAACCAACCAATCCTCCAAGACCTATTGATGTTACTATCACAAATATATAAAACGGGCAGTTATTAATTAGTGTATTCCCTATTATTCCACTGTGTCTGTACCTTGCAGTGATGCCTAGCGAAAGTTGTGGTAGTATAGCACATATCCCTAAATTGATTAATATTAAATAGAGAATTTTCAGCGACCTTTTTGATATCAACAAGAAAACTATGGTTGTAGCTATTGTAACACTAGTTAATCCAAGAAATTGAACCAATATATCAGCTAAATATGAACCTACTATTCCACCTAAATTTGTCACTTTCTCATTTGTAGCTGTGTTTAAGGAAGGATCTTTATAGTTGTAGCTAAAAACTGATATATATACATATATTAAGAGTGATAGATATACTGCTGCTTTTAGATATCTTTTTAGCATCTACTTAAAAGTAGTAATTCATTGTATATTGTACAAAGTGAATTGCTATTAGCAATATCATTATAGATAAATCTAATCCGTTGAACGGTGGTATGTATCTTCTGATAATTTTTAGTGGTGGATATGTCAATTGGTTCAAGATGTGCATTATGCTGCTGACAGTTTCATTATATATGTTCACCATATTAAGTTTAATCAGCCAGTTTAGGATAACCCAACATATTAGAATGAAGCTATAAAGATCAAGTAACGTGTTGAGTAGATATATGATTGGATGCATAGCTTTGCTTTAATTGACTATATTGCACTTGTATTACATGAAAGGTTAAAAATCAAGTCTTGTAGCAATTATACACTTTTATGGTGTTACAGGTATAAATGATAAATTACCAGTATTTTTATTAATAGATATATCCACAGTTTTTGAGCTTGGATCTTTTGCTGTTTCGTAAAATTGTTCAGCTTTTTTTAACATTAATGTTGCATCTACAAGCATAACATAAGTGTAAAAACTGTCTGGAACAATCAAAAAATCTTCAATATGTTTGATCGTATGAATAAAGGTTTACAGCCAACTCTAGTGTCTTACAAATTTCTTCAGAGGTTAAATTAGCAACTCCTGTATCGGGGCAAAAGAAACTGACCTTACTCAGAAAAAGTGGAGAGACAGGGATTTTTATAGTACAATAAAATGTTTTAGAACGCTAACTTTTTACGACTAATAACATTATTTTAGTCGGTATATATTTCCATATTTTTTATTAATAAATTAATAATATAATCACTCTTTGCCTAATTAGCACAACTACCTTGTTATCTAAGTGGAGAGAGGTGACTTTCTCCGCTTAGATAACACGCTAGCTGTTTTTGGTTGCTGGAAATGGTTCTCTAATTGCGTTCTCTAATTGCGTACAAATCAACAATAATTTTCACATAGATCAAAATAGCATATTTCCTCCATAATCCTTGATATAAATTAAAAATAGCATGCTTCC
>CACPSE010000071.1:0-3988 GCA_902636535.1 uncultured Wolbachia sp.
TAAAAGACTCAAAACTCTTACACCTTTTGAATTTATATGTTTACAGTGCTCCTGAATTATTTATACTAAATCCATACCATCACACTTTGGGGCCATACATAGCTTCAGTTCCATGATAAGGGGGCTGGCGAAGCTTGTAAAGCAATTTTTTATGGCCTAGCGTTACGCGCTGAAATGACACCATGTGATATACAAATTTCCTCCGAATTACAACGTACGTGCACTCTATATGCACTTAATACTCTCTTATTAAAATCTCAAGAATCTGCACTATATTTAATGCTGCGCCTTTGCGCAGGTTATCAGCCACTATCCACATATTTAATCCATGCTCAACAGTATTGTCTCTTCTAATACGCGAGACATATACAGCATTCTCCTGTACAACATCAATTTGAGTTATGTATTCACCATCTTCACGCCTATCGTACACTAAAACTCCACTCTCTTCGGCTTCACTTAGCACTTCACGAGCTTGTTCTTCAGTGATATGTTGATCAAATTCCACATTTACTGCCATAGCGTGACCGATAAGGACGGGTACCCTTACACAAGTTGCAGTAACTTTTATATCTTCCTCTAAAATTTTTTTTGTCTCCTCTTGCATTTTCCATTCCTCTTCTGTAGAACCATTTTCCATGAATTCTCCTACATGGGGAATGCAATTGAATGCTATTTGCTTAGAGAATATCTTGGGTTTTTTAGCTTCGTTCATAAAGATTTTTTTTGTCTGGTCATAGAGCTCATCCATTGCTGCTTTGCCTGCACCAGAAGTTGATTGATAAGTTGAAGCAACGATTCTCTTTATTTTTGCTTTTTGGTGTAATAGATGTAGTACTAGCAGCATCTGTATTGTAGTACAGTTTGGATTGGATATTATGTTGTGGTTTTTATATTCCATAATTTTTTCTTTATTAATCTCTGGAATAATGAGTGGCACACCCTCTTTCATTCTAAAATGGGAACTGTTATCTATCACGATGCATCCAGCCTGTGTTGCAATTGGTACATACTCTTCAGAAACATGAGATCCAGCACAGAAAATGGCTACATTAGTTCCAACGAAGTCATAATCCTCAAGGCATAAAACTGTTAACTCTTTGTCACCAAAGCTCACCTTCTTCCCTTCTGATTTTTTCGATGCAAGTGCAATAACGCAATCTATCGCCTCATCTTGAAATTCAGCAAGCGTGCTTAATCCCTCACGCCCTACTCTTCCGGTTGCTCCAATAACAGCAATTTTGTATCCCATATAGATGAACCTCTAATTTTAAAGTTCTATTATATTTTTACTGACAAAATTTACAATTGTTTTAATATTTTTACCTTGCAATTAATTGTAATTTAGCTATTATTATGCAATATTAGTAATATTACATAATGAAATGAAAGATGAGTAAGGAATACGATGAAACTAAGGTTAAACCTGCAATGTCTACACCTCAAGGGCCTGAAGGAACCAATGGATCAAAGGCTCAAAATGTTCTTTCGAAAAAAAGAAAGCCTGTAATAAATTTTGATGATAAAAAGTATGGTGTAAAAACCTCTAAAATAGACCAACAGTCCCCAAACAAAGCTTCAAAGCTAAGAAATTTCTTAAGGTCAACACCAATAATAGGGAGATTTTTAGCAAGGATTTTCACACCTGAAAAAGTAGAAATCGTCAGTAACCCTATAATGGAAGCATATGAAAAATCGCAAGCAGGTTACTCCAGTAAGATAAAAGATGAGACTAGTATAGATGATGAACATGCAAAAGAAGTAGATAGTAAACTTGAGAAGGGTAATGTTGAACAAGTGGACAACAAGAAAAGTCGTGATTCATAAATATCAATCATTTAAAAATTATCTCTAGCTATAACATTTGCTATACAGAAACTCTGCGATACCAAAATAAATAAATGGGTATGCCACTTGCAGTGAATAAGCTTGCGATCAGCAAGGTATTCACAGAAGTTTCAAATATTACCCAGCAGCAAAAGGGTGTTGCTATACTGCCAATTAAAAGCTTGTAATAATTTCTCTTCTTTATAATAACCTTTAGAAAAGCAAGACTGCATGCAAGGTAGACAAACAAAAATGAAACTACAGAAAAGTCGATGATTGATGTGATCTGCTTAGCAAAATTGTTGCTTGAAGTAAGAATTAGTAAAATTGAAGTTCCAACTGAGCTGATTGTTATACCCCAAAAAGGAGAGCCACGCTTGTTTCTTTTAGCAAAGAACTGTGGCATAAGTTTATCTTCTGCAAGGCCAAGGGCCACTTGCCCGCTAGCTAGTACCCAAGCATTTAAACTGCCAACACAAACAATAAAAGCAACAATAGAAATGATCAAATGCCAATTCCCAGGAAACATAATTTTTACTGCGTCAACGTACGGTGCTTTTGAATTAGCTAGATCATTTCCGTTGATCAACCCCATAATTGAAAGGCTATTAATAAAATATATGACAGCAACAAAGATTGTGCCAAGTACTATGGCTCTTGGAATTGTCTTGCTTGGATTTTTAACTGCCCCTGCGGATGCTGTTGCTGATTCAAGTCCAATAAAACACCAGAGAGTGAGTAATGTAGAGCGAGCAAGAATTTGAGACATCGTAAGGCTTGATGTTTCCTCACTTGTAATAAAATTATTTCTATCAAAGAAAAATAGTGCTGCTATGGGTATTGCAAGCAGTGCAGTAATTTTGACAATCATCAATAAAAGTTCAACACATCCAGCAGTAGTGACACCTCTTAAATTTATTAGTGTAATGACCGCAAATAATAGTATTTCTAAAAACAAACGTGCATTTTGAATATCTCCATGAAAGAGTGGAGTGAGATAGCCAATACTCGCAACTATTAAAGCTGCTGTACTAACCCACGAAATCACCCAATATGTCCAACCAACAAAAAAAGCTGCAGTGGAGCTAAAAGCATGCTTTACATAAACGTGAGGACCACCCGTTTCTGGAAATTTTGCGCAGAGTGAGGCAAAAACCAAAGCAAGAGATATAGCACCAAGCCCTGATATTACCCAGCTTATGAGGCTATAAATGCCATATGGAGCAAGGCTAATTGGAAGCATAAAAATTCCAGAGCCAATTTGGCTACTAATCACTAAGGCAAAAATAGCCCAAAAACCTATTTTGTTTGACACAATAGTTTCTAATTTCTATCTGAATAGGTTAATAATATGGCTTAAATTGGAAAACTTCAACGAATAAGTAACTTAACTCGTGTATACAAAAGTTAAATGAGTGCGGACCTGCGGTACCAAAATAAGTATGTAGGTATACTACCTAAAATAACATGACCTTACCCAGAAAAAGTAGAGAGAAAGTTAAGACGTTTTTATCATGAGAATAAATTGTGCAGGAATGCAATAGTTAATAGTAGAATGTCTACGTTGTTTGTTATAAAAGATTTCTATGTATTCAAATATAGCAGTTCTAGTTTGTTGAGCGAGAAGTATCGATAAGCAGCTCTCTTTTGAGTGAACTTTTCTGCAACAGAGTTATCGTAACAACAGCCCTTACTGCTCATGCTGGAAATGATATTTTTTGTATTCAATAGAAATTGGTAATTTTGAGAAGTATATTGTGACCCTTGATCGCTATGTAACAGTAGATTTTTATCGGGTTTTCGCTTATTAACAGCCATCAATAAAGAGTCAATAACCAATTGTTTATTTATTGAGCTACTCATTAACTACCATACGTGAATATAGGTCAATTATTGCTGCCAACAACCTTCCTTAGTTTTTATATAAGTAAACCCATACTTTATTTGATTGCTCAGTGATAAAATTTTGATCCAATGTGTTCGGAGCCACAACTCGGTTGCTTATTTGCTGTTTTTTATTTTTGAACCTTCGTCTAAGCTTGGCTTTAATGCCATTTTCTTGCATAACACTTTGCACTGTTTTAATTTTTGCCTAAAGCTTTTAATTTAGCGTGAATTTTAGGGATCTGCATTTAGATGCTTTTTTTGAATATCTGCTAGA
>CACPSE010000072.1:0-3984 GCA_902636535.1 uncultured Wolbachia sp.
GAAAAAAGTAAGGTAGAAGAGAAAAAAAGTGGCCAAGAAGAAATCAGTACAGAAAAGCATCAAACAATTAATCAAGAAGAGTCAAATACAGCGGAGAAATCTGAAACAACAATTAATCAAGAAGAGCCAAAAAGAACAGAACCTTCAGGCTCAGTAGAAGATGAAAAAATCAAGCTAGATGAGGCAAAAAGTAGCCAAGAAGAAGTCAGTCCAGAAACAGTGTTGCCATATTCAAAAACAATCAATATTGAAGGAACAAAATTTAAGTATGAAATACATTACGATCAATTAGATGATAAAGATCTTCTTACGATTGAAAAATACGCTAATCATATTTTTCGTGCCTACCAAGAGAGATATGGTTTAGACATCAGCAAAGATCATACTTTTAGAGGATTTATATATAACAACTTAGCAGATTTGCGTAATGCACATCCAGAGTATGGCACAGCTCATGCAGGCGGGGATTTTCACCACTACCCTCATGAAAGTGAGTTTATAGCTCATGATTTGACAGCAATGATTGATTTTACTCTAAATTTGTATAATGAGAAAAATTCTTGTATTCCTTACCCAGAAGACGCATACACATTTATAAGAGATGTACAAAAAGAATTAGAAAGCATCAGATTAGATGATAATCAAGGAGAGTCAAATACAGCGGAGAAACCTGAAACAACAATTAATCAGGAAAACCAGGAAGAAGAGTTAGGGGAACAAGATGTTATAATAAGTACTGATCACCCGCTAGATGATTATAATCATGATTATCACTTAATAGGTTAATATATAGGTGACCTTACCCAGAAAAAAAGAAGATGGTATGAATAGGTATTGCTTGGTTGAAAGCAAGAGAAGATGATAACAATTCATATCATCTGAGTAAGGTCACAATCGTAAAGCTTGAAGATTTAGGCATCGTTTCACAAACTTCTCAAGGAAAGAGAGATCGGGTTTATTGTGCAACTGATATTTTGAATATTCTAGAAGAACCAACTAAGATTACAGAGAACTTCGATAGCACATTATAGCTATAAAAGCACTTAAATCGGTGAAGAAAAAGTTAGAAAAACAGAGAAATTGCTCAATTTGTTTGTGTATCATACTCCATCTATTGAAATTTTATGTATGTACAATATAATCTATAATAACGTTGAATTTATTACCAGTATAATATATTAAAAAATATTATGAGCTTTGTGAAAGAAAGAAACACTCCTGTGATGGAACAATATTTGAACCTGAAAGCTCAATACAAGGATCATCTGCTATTTTATAGGCTAGGAGATTTTTATGAGTTGTTTTTCGATGATGCTATTAAAGCTGCGAAATTGCTGAATATAGTGCTAACCAAGAGGGGCAATTCAAATGGGCAAGAAATACCAATGTGTGGAGTGCCAGCACACAGTAGTGAATCTTACCTACACAAGCTAATAGATTTAGGATTCAAAGTAGCAATCTGTGACCAATTAGAAACTGCTGATGAAGCAAAAAAGAGGGGCTATAAATCCATAGTAAAACGTGATGTAGTGCGAGTTGTAACTCCAGGTACAATTATAGAAGATTCGCTACTGGAGGATAAAAGCAATAATTATCTCGCGTCCATAGTTGAACAAAATGACGAATATGCTATTAGTTGGCTTGAATTATCAACGGGAAAATTTTTTCACACTTTAACGAGTTTGAAAGCTCTAGATAGTGATTTGTTGCGTATATCACCAAGAGAATTATTAATTTCTGAAAAACTCACTGAGGACGAAAAAATTAGATCGATTTTAAAAAATTATAAAATATCAATTACGCAACACGCACAGAGCCTTTTTGAGTATAGTAAATCTCACAGAACATTATGCGAGTTTTATAAAATCAGGGAACTTGGGAGTATAGGAAATTTCAGCAAAGTAGAAATCATGGCGTGTGGTGCACTGCTTGAATATGTCAGAGTAACACAAAGGGGCTCCATTCCAAGGCTTGAATTCCCAAAAACCTATAAGCAACAAAATTTCATGCTTATTGATGCTTCAGCAAGGAGAAATCTTGAGTTGTTTTCAACTCAATTTGGTGAAAAGAAAGGTTCACTAATTTCAGTTATTGATCATACAGTTACAGCTTCTGGTGGACGCCTGCTCAAACAAATGCTCGCTTCACCCCTTGCTTGTTCTAAGGCGATTAACCTAAGGCTCAGCACCGCTCAATTTTTTGTAAATAATCATGAGCCACGCAGAAAAATACGAGAGATATTATCTAACATTCCAGATATTGAAAGGTCTTTATCGCGCTTAATACTAGGGCGTGGTTCACCAAAGGATATGAACCTATTAAAAATAGGCCTAGGAAAAACTTTAGAGTTGTCTGAGCTCTTATGCAAAATTGAATTTGGTGAAAATGGATCTCTCCCACAACAATATGTCATCCAAACTGAGATCCAGCCAGCGTCACGCGCTGGAATGACAGTAAAATCAGACGAGATTGAACTAAGCACAATACATAAAAGCCTTGGCAATCATAAAGACCTGTTTGAGCTTCTAAACGGTGCTGTGCTTGATAACAATCTTAGTTCCGTGAAAGAGGGAGGGTTTATCCACCCAAAATACAACTCAGAATTATCTGAGTTATCCTACATATTAAATAATAGTAATAAACTAATAACTAAGCTCCGTGAATCTTATCGCGACCTAACTGGCATTGCCGCACTCAAAATATTGCACAACAACATACTTGGTTATTACGTTGAAGTGTCGGCAAATCACAAAATAACTTCGGATATATTTATTCATAGGCAAAGCTTAGCAAATAGCGTTCGCTATACCACTAATGAATTGAAAGAGTTAGAAAATAAAATTCTTACGGCACGTGATGCTGCAATCGGCTTAGAAATGAAAATTTTTAGTGAACTGTGTAGTGAAATTGCTAAAGAGTCTGAAAAAATTGCTCTTGCTGCAAATGCTTTGGCAAAACTTGATATTAGAACCGCGTTTGCAGAGCTTGCAGTGCAAAATAATTACGTAAAACCCATCATTGATGACAGCAAAGAGTTCAATATCTGTAGCGGAAGACATCCAGTGGTTGAAGTTAACGATAAATTTATTGCAAATAGCATCAATTTAGCTGGTATACATCTAATTACTGGTCCTAATATGGCTGGAAAAAGCACTTTCTTGAGGCAAAACGCTCTCATTGCAGTTTTAGCTCATATGGGATCGTTTGTGCCAGCAGAGAGTGCACATATTGGAGTGATTGACAAAATATTTAGCAGGGTTGGCGCAACGGATAATATAACAGCTGGTTATTCCACCTTCATGGTAGAGATGATCGAAACAGCAACGATAGTAAATCAGGCAACAGACCGTTCCTTGGTGATACTTGATGAAATTGGTAGGGGCACAGGGGTGTATGATGGATTATCTATTGCACAGGCGGTGATTGAACATATTCACAATGTAAATAAGTGCCGCGCCATTTTTGCAACTCATTATCATGAATTAACTAAAGTAAGCAAATACTTGAAGAACGTGAAATGTTTTTGTGTAAAAATAAGAGAGTGGAACGGAGAGGTTATTTTTCTACATGAAGTAATTGAAGGCATTGCAGATGAGTCATATGGAATACATGTAGCAAAACTTGCTGGTTTTCCTGATTCTGTTTTAAATAGAGCAAGTGAGGTGTTTGAGGAGCTAAAGGCTTAAGAGGAAATTCTTACATAACTATTGTTTAAGTGAAGAGTCGCCCACACAGTCTACCATATATGTCAAATTAAGCTCAAAATTGTAAGCTTAAAATATGATTGAATAGTTGTGTGTATAATTATTAATGTTTTTTCAGTATTTCTACTATAGCTCTTTCTAAATTTCTCGACCCTAAGAATGATGTCGGTAACCGTTCACGCAATGGCGTCAACTTAAGGAAAAATATCAGCGATAGTGTATAAAATTTCTCTCTAAAATTTTTACCATTAAATTACCCAAAAGCTGCAATAAATAGCAC
>CACPSE010000073.1:0-3450 GCA_902636535.1 uncultured Wolbachia sp.
CAAACTTTGGGCCGTTTTTTAGCCGTTCACTATTCAATGCAAATCCTTTGATGATAAAATCCCTCAAAACTTTTGTAGCCCATACTCTGAAAGATGTAGCCTTTTTAGAATTAACTCGATAACCAACAGCTATAATTGCATCTAAGTTGTAAAGTTGTGTAGGATACTGTTTACCATCTTCAGCAGTATTCCGGAAAATCCGGACAACTGAATCTTTATCTAACTCTTGACTGGCAAATATGTTCTGTAAATGCTCACTAATTGTTCTGATATTAACATCAAACAACTCTGCCATTTTTTTCTGTGCAAGCCAGATGTTTTCATCTTGATACAAAACATCAATTCTCACGTCTCCGTCTGGAGTTGTATATAATAAAATTTCGTTTCCATTTATTATCATATCTACTCTACCTTACTTCAAGTAGTATATAGGTTATTTGTGAAAGAGACAAGAAACATTAAAAATAGAGCTTTAGCAGTTTTGAAATTATTTTAACTTTTTTTTAGAAAATCCCGGAAAAAGTAGTGAGAAATCCGGTATATATATTATAGAATGGCATTGAGTGTAGATGTGCTTCAAACACAAAAATCGGCAAACAAAAAGATTGAAGAAAGCAAAAGAAGTTTAGGCTTTTACGTAATTGAGAATTTGTATTTTTTTAGATGAGGCAAAAACTGTGTTTTAAAGCTAGATGCGACTTTAGAGTCAACCAAAGCTTAAAACTCAATTACACGAATTTTACTTTTTCCGTTTTTACTTCTCGTCAACACAGTTAACGAACTACCACAGTAAAAGGGTTAATACGGTAACCATAATCTCTACGCGATAATCCCGGCCAACCAACTGTTTGAATCACATCATTACGTTCGATGTTTAGTCCTAACTTTTTAGCTAAGGTGGTTTTTATTGTCCTTTGGATTGTGTTTAGTGGTTTTCTGATGTGATGTTCTGGATCTGCTTCTGGATCAAGATGTAGGTGTTTTTCTATTTGAGTTATGCTAAGCAATGTGTGTTTTTCAGGAGGTAATTCTTTTTTACAATCATGCAAAAATTGTTCAAATAATATGCGAAAAACTTTCATACATGCTACAGCTTTCTTATTCAGAATCTCTATATTGTTTACGTAAAGTGAGCCTTCTACCAATTGTAACTCTAGTAATTCTTTCTCTCTAGCAGGTTCAATTTGCTCAAGTGAAGTATGTAAAATTTGCATTGAAGTATTTGGTATTAACTCTGGTACTCCTCTTTGTACTGCTTCTTGAAATATTTCAATTAAAGTCCTACGCTGACAGAAAAGGTCAACCATTTCTACTATAGGCAAATCAAGAGGTATGTCTGGTATATTTTTTCTCAGTATTACTAATACGGTTGGATTGACTCTTAGCCTATCTATGGTTAAGAATGTTGGATTGGTGCAAAAATCAAGAACAATGAGATTTACAAATTCACCTTGGCCACCAACATGATAAACTCCTCTTTCCACTTTTTGCCACATGAAATGCGTATTACTTAGCTGACCTTCAAACCAATGCATGATTTTCTCTGGGTTTAAATATACAGATAAGCGATGAAATCTTTGCTTCTTGTAGGTATTAGGTAAAATATCACGGTTGCAATTTTCACAAATTATATTATCGCATACTTCATCAAAATCCTCATCAATGAAAATCTCATTGTTACAGTATGGATCAACTATATTTGGCCAATCTAATTTATCTTGTCTATGAGAGCAGATAATATAGGCCCTCTCTTGCATCTTAATTAATTCAAGATTCGACAAATACTTTGCTGCTTTAATGTAGTTTTGATTTGGATTAACCCAAGAGCTACCAGAATTAAAAAGGTCAGAGATTTGCTCTTGGCAAGATTGTAAGACCATAAAATTGTTTCATGTATGCTTTAAAATCCTCTCTTTCCTTTTTATTCAACGGATGTTCAGAGTAGTAAATTGCTATGTACTCATCACTTCGCTTAAAAAATAAGCCTATCTTTTTGCCTTGAAATATTATCTTCATCAATTCAATAGATTTTAGTATATCGCCAATAGAAGGGTGTAAAATATAAAGCTCAGACGCAATAGGATCATGTGGTATAACGGTTAAAGTAATGCAAGTGTTGCTATATTTAAAACGGTTTGACTGAAATTTTAACTCAAAAGTGAATATATTTGAATCAGAGCCATCAACACAAACTTTAATGAATTTATATACTTGCTCTGCAAAGTTTTTATCCTGCGCGTTTACAAAAACACATTCAGAGCTAAAATAACGACTCGCAATGCTATTTGCTATCTCTGTAGCTTGATCAATATTTTTGGCAGTAAGATCTACTTGAGTACCATTAACTAGAAAATCCAAAATCATCCAATCTGGCTTATGACCATGAATAACCTTATTTGAGTTTAGTAGTAAATCTATACCACTAGCTCTACGAACTAATACATATAAACGATTTTGATGGTAGAAGAAACCTTGTAATTGATTTTCAAAACCGTCATTGCGTTTAATGTCGTCTTCTTTCAGTATCTGCACTATGGTTTCCTGAGAGATGAAGTCTTTAAATGGAACATTTGGTTGTCGTGGTGTCTTTTGAAGAGCAAATGATACAGAACCTTTTCTTTGTATTTTTTCAAAGTGATAGACAGACTTTAAAAGGTTGTGATCTACATGAAACAATAGAAATAACAAAGACTTTTTGTCGTATTTATTGTTACCTTTTAGAAGGTAGGATTTCATGAGTTCCTCAGTCAATGCAGATTTTGCAATTTCACTGACAGTAGCTTCAAGCTTTGCACGTTCAAAACAGCTAATCAGATAATAAATAACTAGAGAGTCTAAATGTTTAGCAATCACTTTACGTTTATATTGTATGGATGTGTTATCGTAGTCTTGATCATCAAAGAGTTGACCATTTAGCTTGTCTTTAAAGCAGTGTTGAAAGATAACACTTAACTGCCTACCAGAAAGTGAATTCATCCAGGAATGACGGACTTCTGTATTGTGAAAACGCTCAAGTAAGTAGTTAACTGGTACTTCTAAATCATCTGCCCAGAATTTACGGTTTGGGTAAACGTTCATAAGAAATTAGCTAAGCTACGTTAGCATAATAGATTAATTACATTGTTAAGATAGAAATCTGAAAGTCTTGACCAATAATTATACAATGCTTGTTTACTGATTTTTAACCAAGTTTTTTTCTAAAAAGTTTATTTAAGAAGAAGATTTTTTGGACAAAAATTTTTCAAATCCTGAATATATATTATATAGGGATTTTACATTCTAGCAAAACAAATTCTGAATATAAATGTCAATTTTAACGCTCGACCTCGGCAAACAAACAGGCTGGGCTATTTTCACCGATGGAGTAATTGAAAGTGGAAGCAAAAGTTTTCATGGTAGCCGTTTCAGCGGAGGTGGCATGCATTTTTTGAGTTTTCGCAATTGGCTTAA
>CACPSE010000074.1:0-3299 GCA_902636535.1 uncultured Wolbachia sp.
AATCGCGCTTAAACTAAGCGTCAGCACATTATTACAGCGCCACTTACAGTAATATAGAGTCAAAACTCGCACCACGGGGCTTCTTTTGCCTTTTTTTTCGTTTGGTAAATTTCTTAATGTTTATACGGAAAGTGTCACGCACTGGAATGACATTATTAGGAGCACTGTAATGACACCAAAGGGGCTACTTGGATGACACCGTCTTGGATGAAAACCAGTGCCAGCTATTTGCATAACACCCTCTTTTTTCCTGGATCCAAGTAGTCTGGGCACTGGGATGACATCGTTTACTATGTGATATCGTGCCATATTACAATGTTCGTGCAGTTGTGTGTCAACTTCTTTTGTGGCACTGTTTGTTATTCAATCTTTATGCTAGTTTTACTAAAAATTATAGTATTTTAGGTATAATTGCAATATCTAAATTTAAGGTATAGAGATGAACCCTAGGAAAGTTTTTAATATTCTTTTTATAGTATTATTTATTTCTTTTTCTCATGTTGGGAGTGCTGCCGCTGACACTAATACTGATACAACTGCTCAAGTAATATGTAACATTATTGGCTACGTTTGGGGAATAGGCGGACCGCTTATGACCGTAGTGATAATAGGTGCAGCTTTGCTTGCGATATTTGGTAGAATGCCATGGCCAGCTCTTTTTGCACTTGGTGTATTTTGTGCTGTATTTTTCGGTGCTAAAACTATTGTGACAAAAGTAATGGGTGGTATAGGCGGCACTGGAAATACTTCTTTGATGGACCAATGTGGAACAGGAGACACAAAAAAGAACTATTTTTTTCTAAAACAGACCTGATGCACGGCTTCAACTATATCTTCCACTTGCGGTAATGCTTTTTTTTCTAGATTTGCAGCATAAGGTAAGGGGATGTCCTTGCCAGTTACACGTATAACTGGAGCATCAAGGTAGTCAAATCCTTGTTCCATGACAACGGCTGACAGCTCTGCTCCTATTCCTGCAAATGGCCATCCTTCTTCTACACTAACTAACCTATTAGTCTTCTGAATAGAGTTAATAACAGTTTGAGTGTCAAGTGGTCTTAAGGTTCTAGGGTCAATAACTTCAGCTTCTATACCTTCACCTGAAAGTAAATCTGCTGCGTTTAAAGCATCCATTAATTTTAATGAGAAAGCAGTGATAGTTACATCCTTTCCCTCTCGTATAACAGCAGCTTTGTCTATCTCAAGTAGATAATCTTTATTTGACAGCTCAGAGTCAGAAACTTCATGTTCATGTCCGTAAGCTATTTCGTTTTCTAGAAATATTACCGGACTCAGGTCACGAATTGCAGCTTTAAGCAAACCTCTGCAATCGGAGGCGAAGTAAGGTGCTATTACTTTTAACCCCGGTATATGCGAATACCAAGCTGCAAAGCATTGAGAATGTTGTGCAGCAACTCTTGCTGCAGCGCCATTTGGTCCACGAAATACTATAGGGCATCCAAGTTGTCCGCCTGACATATAATTTGTTTTTGCTGCGGAATTCACAATTTGGTCAATAGCCTGCATAGAAAAATTAAAAGTCATAAACTCGACTATTGGCTTTAATCCAGCAAATGCTGCTCCAACAGCAAGGCCAGCAAATCCATGTTCGGTAATAGGTGTATCAATTACCCTACTTTCTCCAAACTCTTTCAGTAATCCTTTCGTTACTTTATAAGCACCATCATACTCTGCAACTTCTTCACCCATGATAAGCACATCAGGGTCGTTTTGCATTTCTTCTCTAATTGCTGTGCATAAAGCTTCTCTTACACTTAAGGTTGCCATTTATAAACTTTTGTAGACTTTAACTAAAGTAACTATATCAGAATTACTAGAAAGCGACAAATTAAGTTTTACAAACACCATGTTGTACTGAACTTTGGGTAGCTACTTATTTCAATTCAGTGGTGGGTAAGGTCACATTTAATATTGTTAGAAAATCAACAGATTATGAAGAAAATAGGAATTTTTGGGCAAATAATTAGACAAAAAGGCTGTATATATAGGTGGTTAAAACAGGCTATTGTGGCTGGGTTTATGTTATACTAAACACTATAGAGAAAAGTTTGAACGGGTGGGACTAGTGCGATTCGAACGCACGACCTTCGGATTAGGAGTCCAACGCTCTATCCTGCTGAGCTATAGTCCCGTGTTTCCTACCATTTATGTAAAGTTATAGCAAAAAATCCTTCTCTTTCCTAGATTTCTTGCATAACCAATTTATGACGACAAAACATTTCTGTACTTCTTGAGTATAATGCTATTATATTTAATAACATGGTTTAAGTAAGATTAATGCTAGTTAACAACATTGGTTATTTTTATAACAATCAAGACGACTTTGTTTTAAGCAATATAAACATTAAAGTAAAGAAAGGAAATGTTGCATGTTTATTGGGGCATTCTGGCTGTGGCAAGTCAACAATTTTGAAGTTAATTGCGGGGATAGAAAATCCAAAATCTGGAGCCATTTTTATAAATGATAGGTTAGTTGCAAGCAATAAGGCATCAGTTGCTATAGAGCATAGAAATATTGGATTGATTTTTCAGCATTCTGCATTATTTCCTCACAAAACAGTAGTGGAAAATATAACCTTTGCTATCCGCAGCTTTTCCAAGAGAGAAAAGCACCTCATTGCATTGGAAATCTTGAAGTTACTCAATATAGAAAAATATGAAAATATGTACCCTAACGCTTTATCTGGAGGACAGCAACAATTAGTTGCAATAGCAAGAGTGATGGCACAAAATCCTGATGTTGTGTTGCTAGATGAACCATTTTCTAATTTAGATATACTGCTCAAGTGCCGAATAAGACAACATATATTGTCCCTTTTTAGAAGTAAAAATATCCCTGTGCTAATGGTAACTCATGACCCGCAAGAAGCATTGAAAGTTGCAGATTTTATCTACGTAATGAAAAATGGTAAAATTATTCAATCAGGAGTTTCTAGCGACATATACCATAGGCCTAAAGATGATACGCTAGCAAAGTTTTTTAGTGAGCTCTCTTCTACTCTACAGTTAAGCGAAAAGTTTCCACTTATTCGCTGCAAGAAAATAATCTAGTCTGGAATTGTTATAAGATATAGTGACCTTACCCAGAAAAAGTAGAGAGAAAGTTAAGACGTTTTTGTCATGAGAATAAATTGTGCAGGAATGCAATAGCTAATAGTAGAATGTCTAGGTGTGCAGTTCCACTATATAATGGTATAATATTATATGAGAAATTACCATCGAAGGAGGAATTATGGTTACATGGGTGCGCCAGAACAACAGAGGCAATTCGTAGAGCA
>CACPSE010000075.1:0-2984 GCA_902636535.1 uncultured Wolbachia sp.
AGGTTAGTTGCATTAAAAAGCAGCTAAATCGCGGTTATTAAGCGTTTAGAATAAAAAAACGCCATACTTGAAAGTATAATGTAAGTAATTAGCCAACCATGGGGCTTCTTTTGCCTTTTTTTTCGTTTGGTAAATTTTTTAATATTTATGGCTAACATATTTGAGAGTAACTTCCGCTAGTAGGGTGTCATCCAAGTAGCTGACACTGGGATCTAGCCTTTATTATTTTGTTGTCTTCTGGATCCCAATGTCAGCTACTTTCATGACATCATCGTAAAGTGAACCAGTGTCAGCTACTTGCATGACACCGTCATAAAGGAACCAGCGTCATACACACATCCCTTTGGGGATAATGTTTGTTGATGCAAGATTATACCTTGAAAAAATTAAGTTTTAGTGCTATTAAATAGTTGTAAATTTTGTCTCTGTGGTAGCTTTATGAATGTTGAAAGTAAAAAAATACATGATACTAAAATAAAATTACCAATATTTCTTGATTATCAATCTACTACTAAAGTAGATCCCCGTGTTTTAGAGGTGATGATACCTTACTTTGGTGAGTTCAGTAATGCACACTCTCGCAGCCATTCATTTGGTTGGACTGCTGAAGAAGCAGTGGAAAAAGCAAGGAAACACATCGCTGATCTGGTGAGCGCAGATAGCAAAGAAATTATCTTTACCTCAGGTGCAACTGAGTCAAATAATACGGCAATCAAGGGCGTTGCTCACTTTTATAAAAATAAAGGAAATCATATAATAACTGTCTGCACGGAGCATAAGTGTGTTCTGGATTCTTGTCGGCATCTGGAAAATGAAGGCTTTAAAGTTACATATTTGCCTGTTAAGCAAAACGGAATTATAGATTTATCAAAGCTTGAGGAAGCAATTACTGATCAAACAATCCTGGTTTCAGTGATGATGGTAAATAATGAAATCGGAGTAATTCAGCCTGTAAAGGAGATTGGTGAAATATGCAGGAAGCGTAATATATTCTTCCATACAGATGCAGCTCAAAGCTTTGGAAAAGTTCCAATTGATGTTAATGAGATGTGCATTGATCTCATGAGTCTCTCTAGCCACAAAATTTATGGACCTATGGGAATAGGTGCATTATATGTTCGTAGAAAGAATCCTCGTGTTAGGCTGATACCGCTAATTAGTGGTGGTGGACAGGAAAGAGGCATGCGCTCTGGCACAGTTCCAACTCCCCTTGCAGTCGGTTTTGGTGAAGCGGCACGTATTGCTAGAGAAGAAATGAAAAAAGAAACAACTAGAGAGGAAGAATTAAGGGATATTTTGTATAATAAGATAAAAGAAGCGTTTCCTGATATCGTTTTAAATGGTGATTATGAAAATAGAATTCCTGGCAACCTAAACTTGAGCTTTCCCTATGTTGAGGGTGAGTCTCTCATCATGGCAATCAAGGATTTAGCAGTAAGTTCTGGTTCTGCGTGCACGTCTGCGTCTCTTGAGCCTTCCTATGTCGTACGGTCGCTAAATAATGGCCATGACCTTGAGCATTCATCAATTAGATTTGGCCTAGGTCGATTTACAACTAAAGAAGAAGTTTTGTACGCAGCAGATCTTGTTGCTAAAAATGTTGGCCGACTGAGAGAAATGAGCCCACTTTGGGAGATGGTACAAGAAGGAGTAGATTTGAACACCGTGAAATGGGACTCTCATTAAATGTATCTATTCAGCCAGTCCAATTGCAAATGCACTTTGAAATTACTCTGTAACCGTTCACACTTAATTCTGCAATTCTTTGATCTCACTCATGGAGAGGCCAGTAAACTTGACAATAGTGTTAACATCAACATTATTAGCCAGCATTGCTTTTGCGACTTCAATTTTCCCTTCCTCTTTACCAATTTTTTTGCCTTTTTCAGTAGCAAGGTCACTGCTACTATCACCCCGCTAAGATCTAGCACCGTTACATTCAGTTTTCAGTACTCGATTCTGCTTTCGCTGTTTTTCCACCAGCTCAGCTCTTAGGTTCCTTGGTGTGTCGAGGCTACCTATGTATTCGCTTTCGCTGCGGCCTGATAACTCGCTCACCACCCTATAGATGGCTTTGTCAGTAGGCTTCAGCATTTCTGATTTCCCATTATGCTGCTCTCAAGCTATAGGGGTCTGACTTTTCCCCTAGCAGGTCTGTCTCCTGCTGAACAAATGTGCCTTGTCTGGACACACAGAAAAATAACCAACGATCCACTATGCTTTCTAGCTGTTCTTCCTTATTCTTAGGAAATTTAGGTAGTTCAATAAATACAAATTGAAAATCTTTTAAGTCATGCTCATTGGTTTTCTCATCTCTTATAGTGTGGCTGGATATATAATCAAGCTTATCAGGAAATAAATTACAATTAGAGATAGCAATAAAGAAAACCTTCTTTAAATCAATGTACTTACCAGATTTATCAGCTTGCCTTGAGTAAGCCTTAGCAGCATATAGTTGAGCTCGTTTTTCGAAGCCTTTATCGCGAGTGAGCTGCATTTCAATCACATACCTGGCCCCACTAGAATCCCTGCAAAGAACATCAACTATACTTTGCTTATCAGATGCAATTTCAGGATCCATTATAGTACTGAGGAATTCCACTTCTTGTATAGTATTTATCTCGGTAAATCCTAAGATATCATTGAGGAAGTGAATAAGAATGTTCTTATTTTTTTCGGTACCAAAGACTTTTTTGAAGGTTAAGTCTAATTTTGGATTGAGAAACTTAGATAAAGCCATAGCCAAAGTGCTTAAAAATATTAATAATTATACACACAATTATTCAACCATATTTTTGAAGATAGCTATAGCTATGCCGCCGCGAACCGTCATACCGCGATTCATTCGCGGTATCTCTTAGCCGCTAACAAGTAGCGGGATGACGATTGTCGGTAAATCTAAGTCAGTTTAGCTATAGGCAGCAATTTTCTGTATTTACTTTAAATTGAAGAAAGCTCAAATGAAAGATCGTGTTTTGCTAAAA
>CACPSE010000076.1:0-2931 GCA_902636535.1 uncultured Wolbachia sp.
CTCTGCCGTATATTCTCTTGCCATTTCTAATCCTCCAAAATTTTATTTTACCCGAAAAAACTCCTTTCTTTCTCTCCACTTTTTCTGGGTAAGGTCAGTCCTGCATAAAAACTATTGCTATAGATCATAACGCCATCTGCTGCAATTGTTGCACTTCTATGCCACTTAAAGCAAAAGGCACTATTTTTAAGTCAGAAAAAATATTACTTACAATTCAATAACTTTCCAAAATCAATTATATGTGAAAAGTAACCACTATCTATAACATCATCACTTACATCATTGACGTGGATAAGGACTGGACGACATGAAAAGCCTTTTGGACGATTTAGTGCATCTATTTTCTTTTGTACCTCTTGTATTATTGAATGACCAATTTTATCTTTTGAAAATTTGATTTCGCAAATGTAGAGAGTGTTAAACTTCGTTTGAATCATATAATCAATTTGACAACCTGCACTATTACGCGTTCTTTTCTGAAAAAATGGATTCTCGCTTATTATTCCATCAATTCCTAAGATATTATGTATACTCTTTCTATTGTTCAGCACCAAATTTTCAAATTGAAGCCCAATAATTGTATACCACTCTGGTAAGAACCCTATAGAGTAGGTGTCACGATTAATTTTCCCTAGATCTCTTTCGATATATTTTAGATAAAACCTTAAATAATTATCTTGAAGTCTGTACCTCCTGAGTCGTGAATCAGTACCCGTTTTTATACTCCAAGTATGATCCTTTGCAATAAAACCAGCAAGCTCAAGTTCATATAGATTCTCAGAAATGCGTCCATGTCTTACGATATTTAAAGTAGCACAAATTTCTTCTTGTTCTTTAGCTCCAGTAGAAAGAGCTCTGACTATTTGCTTATAAAAAGCCGTTTTTCGCATGAATAAATCTGAGAATATTTGATTAAATTCTTCAACTAAAAACCCACCTTTTGTAAAACAAAGCCTTTTAATATTTTCTTCAGCGCTATGTTTAAAATTTACCTCCTCTAAATACTTTGGAATTCCGCCAGTTACTGCAAGCACCTTAAACTTTTCATATGCTGAAATGTTTTTTGGCCAAAATTCATTGCAATCAGAAAGCGATAATTCTCCGAGTGTTAAAGTTAACGATATTCTTCCTACGAAACCAGTACTACTAAGTATATTTTTCTCGATCCAGGATGAAGCTGATCCACAAATAACGAAAATTAGTTTGTTATTATTTTTTAGCTGTGTATCCCAAAAATTTTTTATTTTGCCTAAAAAGGTTGGATCTTTTGAGCCCATCCAAGAAATTTCATCAAACAGCAATAATGTTTTTCCTGATAGTAGACGTTCACCAACTGCCCATAGTAAATCGCTCCAGTCATCATACCTAGCAAAAGATGTATTAAATTGTCTAGCAACTTGTCTAGAAAATTCATTAAGTTGGTAGGACATTGTAGTATGCTTTTCTGGTGGCAAACCTATAAAGGAGTAATATTGTTCAAAATACTTACCAAACTCTTGAATTAAACGACTTTTTCCTATACGACGCCTTCCTTTGACTACTACAAAAGATGCAGTATTTTTTTCTGTAAGCTCCAGTAGTTGTTCTAACTCAGTTTGCCTACCAATAAATGATAGAGACATAAAATACGAAATATAAATCTTTGTCTCCGTTATACGCGATAAAATTGGAGACGTAAATAAATAAATTTAGATCTTTGTCTCCATTTTAAGCGGGTTTTGTAGCTTCTGTTTCTTCTTTTATGGCAGCAACTTCAAACTTTTTTCTTTATCTTCACCTACAATTTGTTTATAGAGATTTTTTCATCATCTAAAGACCCAAAATATTTCCTTAAGAGTTTTAGATAAAAGTCGTTATATTTCCATAAGACCTCTAAAATAACCAGCTCTTGTTGCACCAAAATTACAAAAACTGTTCACTTTTTTGAAAAAATATTTTACAACGAATAAAAAACGTGATAAACTAAAATAAGGTTTTTTTATAACAAGTAAAAGTTTGAAGTAAAAAATAATTTAGAAATGCCTTGTAATCGAGTTTTAAGCTACTCTGCATGAGCAACTTAGGTCTTGGTGGTACAATTATACCCTGAAGTCGTAGAATCGTTTTAAAACCGCGCTAATTGTATCTTTCATTAAATGTAAATATCTTAATAATGTTTTGTGGCAACCTTTCTGGACTTCTTTTTTTTGCTGTTTAAGTTATTGTACTCTATTTGTGTTTTACTATTATTTTATATTATCTATTATTATTTATTACTATTATATATATATAATATATAAGGGTTTTAGGAACGTAGAATCCGCTATACTGGCTGACTTTAGATACATGATTTCTAGGAACGCTTTTAGGAACGTAGGTAAAAAAGCTAGCTCTCATGCAGAATTTAGATTCCTGATTTCTAATTACTGATTTAGGAACCTAGGAATTAGGAATGTAATACAATCATTGATGGTGCTATTTCTTATATATTCTACCTATCTTTAGTTGAAAATTATATTGAGTGCTAAGTTTTAGTTGAGTGGATGTAAATTGATAGTAGCTATAGATTGAAAGGGCAATAGAGAAAACTGGGTAAACTCTAAAATATTTTTACCCATAAAAAAGACTTATCCTAACATTAAATTTTGCCTATAGCTAAAATCTTCAGCTCCAGGAGTGAATTTTCCTATACCACAAGCAAATGGTCCAGTTGGAATGTCAAGCCACTTATCCTCTTTTGAACCTGTAGACATCACTTTAACTAACTGCTTTACCTGTAAAAGTTCCTGTACCATACGCTCTAGTCTATCCCTTCCCATGCTGTGAAAAACTTCAGGTAGTCTATGCCGTTGCTTATATACTCCTGTGCTTCCTGTGTGAGTAAATGGGTGTCCTGCAACAGCAGATCGTGTAATTGCATCAGTAAGACATATTTTAAGGTCTTTTTCACTA
>CACPSE010000077.1:0-2692 GCA_902636535.1 uncultured Wolbachia sp.
GCAAAACATATTCCTCATCTAACAAAATATGAGTACGAAAATCTTGGTTTAAGAATTATAGATGCACCATTAAGAAAACCGACACAAAAATCTCAGTGCAGTAAAATAATTAATGAAAAGGGTGGTGGATTTTCTCCATGCAATATCAACAAAATCCATAGGAATTGTCAAGAGACCTTTACTCTCTCAGGTAAACCTTTTATTTTTACTAATCCAAAAAGGAGAGAACCTTCTGATGTAAGAAAAGCAACATATCCTAAAGACTCGGCACTGTATATTTCAGGGCCTAAAACATTAACAGCAGCAGCAAATTATCCAGCAGTGATGCATATTCCAGATGGTAGCAATATACGTTATATTGGCTCAAAAAATAGTGAAACTATTTTTATTATTAATAATTCTATATCTGGTACCCTTGAAGGTGGAGCAGGAAAAGAAAATACTGTGGTAATGAATGTTGAAGCTAATAATATCGTTGCTGATTTGTATAGCGGAACTATACATTATGGTAATAACAATAACATAGCATTGGTTAACACACATAACTACGTATCTAATTCTGACAACAGGCAAAATATTACTACTCACTGCAAGACGACTTTAATTAATGTGAAAAACGCAGAAATCTGGCAAAATTCATTTAACTGCACAGATAAAGATTATGAGGTTAGAGTGGTCAACAAAGAAAATGTACATCACAGAGGATTGAAGCAAACAGTATTTATTATTAATGAAAACAGTGATAGTGCTAGGATAGTAAGTGATTTAGGCAGTACAGGAAACATAAAGGGAAATATTGACGTAATAAGTGTTCAAGTTGCTAATATCACACAGTGGGGAATATGTGAAGATATAGAAAAGGTCGGCTATAGCTTAGATCTTTTAGCTAATGATACACAAAGTATTGTTTCAAGTACTAAAATCGATGATTTTAAAAATCTAATAATTCAAGTAAACTGTAGTGGAGTAACAGAATCTGTTGCAATACAAGACAAGTCTTTGTTTGATACGGCGGAGGATATTAGGTATCAAAAGTTGAAAAATTCAGGCAATGATATTAGTGGAGAAGTTATACAGGATAGTGAAAAGAAGTTAAAAGCATTTATACAAGCAAGTATTCTAGATCAAGAATTGCCTAGCACTTACCAAGTTGCAAAAGATATTGCTAGTAAGAGTAATTTGGACATACCAATATCTCAAATAGAAGTCACCAAAAATCACATGGGAATACCTAGTGAAAAAGTGATAATTGCTGATATGTACTCAGGTCAGGTAGTTGTTGATTTTAGCTATAATAATTCTGATGTTACAAGTAGTTATCAGAAATATCATAATAATGGAGGAAGCCTTAATTATGATCGCTATATGGTAGCATGTAATCACTATCAAGATGTGACGGTAGGAGGAGAAAAAGGGCAACATCAGTATGTTATCAGACTACCAGATACATTAAATCACGAAATCTCGTTATTCCCCATAAGACTTAATTTAAAAATAAAAAGCAAAGCAGTGCCTTATCAGAACGTCCCTTACAATATTATTGATTTTGCTGGATTGAATGTAACAGATATTGATAGTATAGGTATAGAAGAAGGTGAAAGGAGTTATATAAATGAATGTTATAACAAATCAATCTCTGACCTTACAGAGGACAGTTTAGAGATAAAAGATATTACAGTACTTGATAGCAAAGGTACTAAGTGGTCTTTGTCTATTGGTTTAGTTGATTACTTTAAAAGTCCGGAACATCAGCAAATTGTATTACGAATGAACAATGAGCTTTATAAAATTGATAGTACAAATTCAAAGCTTGAATATGTAGAGATGGATCCTAACTCTTTCAGATACTATCAGCCAGATGAACAAGGATTACAGATTTATCATAATCAACCTATTGACAATAATGATGTTGGGTTGGTTGATTTTAGAGATAAGTCTATATTGGGTTTTGATATGGAGATTGCTGATGATAGTTTAGTGCTATCATATGGAAATAGTACCATTGCAAAAGTGGAGAATTGGAGTAATTATCAACCTGCAAGAGAAATGATGTTCGCTTTTAATGATACAATGGTTTCTAATGCAGAATGCATATTCTCTGCCTGTAATTCAGAAGATGTTGTATTATCCTTTAATAAGGAGAAAGTAATTTTATTAAAAGAGCAGGTGTTTAATGCTATAGTGCGAGATAATATTGATGAAGCTAAAGATTTAATTAGAAAAATTGAAAGTCTTAATATTGAAAGTAGGCATGAATTAACACCTTTGTACGTTGCTATTCAAGCAGGTAGGCTGGACATAGTAGAAATTCTTTTTGATAGGAAGCATTTTAGTGTTAAAGATAAAGACATCCATGGCTGTAACCCTCTACACTGGGCTGTTCAGGAAGGTAAATTAAATATAGCTAAGTTTCTTGTTGATAAAAGTGCTGATATTGGAGCTAAAGATAATGATGGTAGAACACCTCTGCGTGTAGCCGCTTATAGTGGTGACCTAGATATGGTCAAATTTTTTCTTGATAGGAACATGAATATTGAGGTTAAAAATAATGATCCATATAAGGTGATAGGAGTAGTTGAGGGCGTAAAGAACAAAATTATTAACCAAGCAGATACTGCACCTAATGTAAAAAGATGGGCAGAGTTTTTTGTAGAGAAGTTAAGATATTCAATAAAAAGTGTAGCAAAAGAGA
>CACPSE010000078.1:0-2677 GCA_902636535.1 uncultured Wolbachia sp.
GCAAAACATATTCCTCATCTAACAAAATATGAGTACGAAAATCTTGGTTTAAGAATTATAGATGCACCATTAAGAAAACCGACACAAAAATCTCAGTGCGGTAAAATAATTAATGAAAAGGGTGGTGGATTTTTTCCATGCAATATCAACAAAATCCATAGGAATTGTCAAGAGACCTTTACTCTCTCAGGTAAACCTTTTATTTTTACTAATCCAAAAAGGAAAGATTCTTCCCTTATAAAAAATGGAACATACCCTAAAGATTCGGTACTGTATATTTCAGGGCCTAAAACATTAACAGCAGCCGCAAATTATCCAGCAGTAATGCATATTCCAGAGGGGAGTAATATACGTTATATTGGCTCTAAAGACAATGAAACTATTTTTATTATTAATAATTCTATGTCTGGTACCCTCGAAGGTGGAGTAGGAAAAGAAAATACTCTGGTAATGAATGTTAAAGCTAATAATGTTGTTGTAAATTTGCATGAAGGAGTAATACATTATGGTAGTAGTAATATAAAATTAGTTAATACGTATAACTATGTGTCAAACTCTGATATCAAACAAAATATTTTTACCCACTGTAGGACAAGATTAATTAATGCAAAAAATGCGGAAGTACAGCAAAATTTATTTAACTGTACAGATAAAGATTATGAAGTTAGAGTAGTCAACAAAGAGAACTTACATCACAGGGGATTAAAGCAAACAATATTTGTCGTTAATGAAGAGAGTGATAATGCTAGGATAGTAGGTGATTTAGGCAGTACAGGAAAAATAAAAGGAAATATTGATGTAATAAGGGTTCAAGTTAATAATATCACACAGTGGGGAATAAGTGAGGATATAGAAAAAGGTAGCTATAACTTAGATCTTTTAGCTAATAATGGGCAGAGTATTGTTTCAAGCACTAAAATCAATGATTTTAAAAATCTAGTAATTCAAGTAGATTGTCATGGAATAACAGAGTCTGTTGCAATACAAGATAAGTCTTTGTCTGATACAATAGAAGATATTAGATATCAAAAGCTAAAAAGTTCAGGAAGTGATATTAGTAGAGAGGTAATACAAAATAGTGCAAAAAAGTTAAAAGCATTTATACAAGCAAGTATTCTAGATCAAGAATTGACTAATACTTATCAAGTTGCAAAAGATATTGCTAGTAAGAGTAATTTGGGCATACCAATATCTCAAATAGAAGTTACCAAAAATCACATGGGAATACCTAGTGAAAAAGTGATAATTGCAGGTATGTACTCAGATCAGGTAATTGTTGATTTTAGCCCCAGTGGTTCTAATATAGCAAACAGTTATCAGAAATATCGTGGAAACGGAGGAGAGCTTAATTATAATAACTATATTATGGCGTGTAACCATCCTCAGGATGTGACAGTGGAAGGAGAAAATTTTCAACATAAGTATATCATCAAGCTACCAGAATATGATCATGAATTAAGCAGGGAAATTTCATCATCGCCGATAAAGCTCAATCTAAAAATAAAAAACAAAGTAACACCTTACCAAAGTATACCCTACGATGTTATCGATTTTGCTGAGTTGAATGTAACAGATATTGATAGTATAGGTATAGAAGAAGGTGAAAGGAGTTATATAAATGAATGTTATAACCAATCAATCTCTGACCTTACAGAGAACAGTTTAGAGATAAAAGATATTACAGTACTTGGTAGTAAAGGTACTAAGTGGTCTTTATCTATTGCTTTAGTTGATTATTTTGAAAGTCTAGAGCATCAACAAGTTGTATTACGAATGAACAATGAGCTTTATAAAATTGATAGTACAAATTCAAAGCTTGAGCATGTAGAGATGGATCCTAACTCTTTCAGATATTATCAGCCAGATGAACAAGGATTACAGATTTATCATAATCAACCTATTGACAATAATGATGTTGGGTTGGTTGATTTTAGAGATAAGTCTGTATTGGGTTTTGATATGGAGATTGCTGATGATAGTTTAGTGCTATCATATGGAAATAGTACCATTGCAAAAGTGGAGAATTGGAGTAATTATCAGCCTGCAAGAAAAATGGTGTTCGCTTTTAACGATGCAACAGTTTCTGGTTCAAGATGTATAGCTTCTACTTGTAATTCAGAAGATATTATAGAGGATTTTAATAAGAAGAAAGTGACTTTGAAGCAAATGTTTGATGCTATAGTGCAAGGTGATATCGGTGAAGCTGAAAGAAAAATTAAAGCTATTGAAGGTAAAAGTGGATTAACACCTTTATACGTTGCTATTCAAGCAGGCAGATTGGACATAGTAGAAATTCTTTTTGATGGGAAGCATTTTAGTGTTAAAGATAAAGACATCTATGGTTGTAACCCTCTGCACTGGGCTGCTCAGCAAGGCAATTTGAATATAGCTAAGTTTCTTGTTGAGAAAGGTGCTGACATTGGAGCTAAAGATAAAAATGGTAGAACATCTCTTCGTATAGCTGCTTGCAATGGTAGCTTAGATATTGTCAAATTCTTCCTTGATAAGAATGCTAGTATTGAAGCTAAAAGTAACGACCCATATAAGATGATGGGAGTAGTTGAGGGCGTAAAGAAGGAAATTATTAACCAAGCAGATACTGCACCTAATGTAAAAAGATGGGCAGAGTTTTTTGTAGAGAAGTTAAGATATTCAATAAAAAGTGTAGCAAAAGAGA
>CACPSE010000079.1:0-2654 GCA_902636535.1 uncultured Wolbachia sp.
CGTAAGTGCTCAAGGCTTTGAGACAGCAAATTATTTATACTTCCTGACTCTCCTTGCCAATACATCACTCTTCTTCCTGATCCGGCTGCGTCCCAGGCTGAGCTCTTGATTTTTGGCTTGTGGAATAATTGCTTAAAAGTTTTTAACATTCTGACAACCAAAAATTCTTTAATTCTTCTATTGTTCCATTAAACTTATTTCTGTCACATCTTCCTATTCCTTTAACTTCATGCGGTCCTGGTCCCGCTTTTCCATCAGTGTACTGCCATAAAACCCACTTACTCCACCCCTTTGGTAAAATAGGTTTATCTCCCCACCTGGCTACCCATAAAGAACATTTGGTCAAAATTGGTGTGGCAAAATCTTTCAGAAAACTAGCGCTTCCATAAATTAACGGTAAGCGATCTGTTACTTCTAAAATCCTTTCTACAAAATCTTCTGCTTGCTTTGGTTCTATGTTTTTTCCACTTTGGTTTTTCTCAATATCAAGAACAACTATGGTATTTTCAGTTTCACCTACTGTTTCCAAAAAATGGTTAGCCTGATCTCTTCCGTTTTCTCCTACTCCAAAATGGTATGCTCCCCAGAGAAGTCCTTCTTCTTCAGCAGCTTTTCTTCTTTCTTTATATGTTGGATCTATATATTTTAACCCCTGGGTTGCTTTATGAATAACTCCCAATATTCCATCTTCTTTTGCTAATTTAAAATCTATGTTCCTATCCCAATGCGAGAGGTCTACTATTGCATTTATAAACTTTCCTGATGCTACATTACTAGTGGCTATAATATACTTTAAATGCTCCAAAAATTCTGGGTATCCACTTTCTACCATATAACTTCTCATACAATCCCCTTATCCGTTAAAATAATAATTTTCCGTTTAGGTTTCACACCTGCTACTTTTAGCTCAGCTTTAATTCGTTGTCTTAAATCCAATAGATCTTTTATCTGCACTTCTCCATACCTAACCACATGATCACCATATGCAATTGATACTACTCTCTCTCCGCTCTGTAGCTTCTTTATCGCTTCTTCTACTTGAGTTAAATATTCTTGGTTGTACATCAACTTTTCTCACTCAACCATTGACTTCTTCTCACTCTCTTTGACTTTTTAGCTTTTTCTCCTACTAAACTTTCCCATTTACTCTCTGGCCAACGATCAATCCCCAGGGCAATAGACGCTGCTCTTGCGTAAATTCGGCAATCTAGTACTTCATTTCGGTCTCTTATCTTTTGCCATTCTTGCTTGGTATATCCTTTTACTACCTTGGTAATTAGTTGTTCTGCAGTTAGTTGCTTAAAATATTCAGGTGGATATTCGGGAAAATGACAATATCCCGGCGCCCCTTCTGTTAAAACATTAAGTAGCTGAAAAAGCTCGGACTTTAATATCGATACTCCAACTGGCCACAGCTTCATTCCTCTCTTTAGCTTTTGTCCGCTAACTGTTACATCTACTCTACTTGGGCTGCTAAGTGGCACTAGCGCTTTGTTTGCTCCTTTCACTGCCATTACTCTCCCAGAGCCCTGGTGACCTCTTACCCAGTTGTATACTTCTTGTGTTGCATATCCAGCATCTACCGCCATCATACTTATCATGTATTCAAGCCCATTTTCACCGATAAAATGATGATTCAAAAGCTCTGACAGTTTTTCCCATACTTCTCCACTTCCAGTATCACCTTCTAATACCTGGTAGTCTATCGACCAACTTTCTCGGTTTTTTCCCCATGCTACTACTTCTGCTTCTAACCGATCTTTTTGTACATCAACCCCTGCCGTTAACACTATTTTTCCACCTTTTGGCACCGTACCTATCGGAAAATTTTCTCGACGCTCAAATAGTTGCTTCCAGTCTGGTACTTCTCCTTTATCTACCCAGGTTTCTCCCAGTGTTGTATTTATCCAAACTTTCAGTAATTGCTCATTTTCCTTTGCATGCAGATAATCTTCCACTGCTTGTTTCCAACTATACCAACCAACTGGACTATACAAACTCGATAAATGAAACCCTTTTTTTTCACCTTTTATTGGATTAGTAGGCCTCCATTCACCTCTAGCTAGCATCTCTGTTTTTTGATGATTTTCTATTTTGCCGTTACACTCTATACACACATAGTGCGCTGTATTTGGATTTTTATCTTGCCACTTTATTTGCGGCCATTTCAGCACCTGATAGTGATCACAATGTGGACAAGGTACAAAAAAGTATCGTTTATCTGAACTCTCAAACTCCTTCTCTATTCTGCTTATTCCGTGTACCGTTGGCGTTGAAACCAAGAATATTTTTCTCCGCGTAAATGTATTAGTTCGAGCAATGCTGAGCAAAACTGGATCTCCTTCTCCTCCTGAATCTCCTGGATATGCATCTACTTCATCTAAAAAAAGATATCTTACTGGCATTGAACGCAGACCCACTGGACTGTTGGCACCTGTTACTACTACCGTTCCTCCGGGAAACTCTTTACTCTGCACAGTATTCCCTGAATCTCTCGACCTTGGGTCTTTTATTTTACTCCTTAAACATGGCGTATCTTCAATCAGTGGCGCAAATCTTCCCTTTGACCAACGCTTGCCCATTTCTACTGTCGGCTGTACTACCAGCATTGGCCCTGGCGTCTGATCAATAACGTACCCTATCCAGTTGTTTCC
>CACPSE010000080.1:0-2535 GCA_902636535.1 uncultured Wolbachia sp.
GCATTAATCTCTGCTTTTTTGTCTATTAGAGTATTTACTACATCTGTCCTGCCAATTTGAATACTCAAATGTAAAGGAGTCCTTTCCTGATTATCTTTTGCATTAATCTCTGCTTTTCCTTTTATTAGAGCTTTTACTGCACTTGTACGATCAATTAGAGCAGCCCAATGTAAAGGAGTCCTTCCCTGATTATCTTTTGCATTAATCTCTGCTTTTCCTTTTATTAGACCATTTACTACATTTATATGACCAACTTTAACAGCCCAATGTAAAGGAGCCATTCCCTGATTATCTTTTGCATTAATCTCTGCTTTTCCTTTTATTAAAGCTCCTACTACTTTAATGTTTAATAGTTTGTCTAGGAAAGACTCTATAATATTTTTGCATGCTTTAATATATATAGGTTCCTCCCTTCCGGTTTCTCTAGCATGAATATCATCCCCGTACATTTGAGCATTTACTACCTTTGTATAACTTCCGGTAGCAGCCAAATGTAAAGGAGTCCATCCCTGTTCATCTTGTGCATCAACATTTTTTCCTCCTTTTATTAGATCATTTATTTTACCTACATTGCCATTTTTAACAGCATAATGTAAAGAAGTCCATCCCTGTCTATTTCTTGGTACGTTAACTAAGTCCTTCATATTGTTACTAATATTGTTACCATCTGAGTTAAGTAAAGCAAGAGTTAAAGCCTTACCGCCAGCTAAGAACTCTACTAAGCCATTTGGACCTTGGCCACCAATATTACCATCTAAGTTAATTTTAGTATAACCTAAAAGCTTACTGTTAGCTAAGGCCTCTACACCTTTGTCACCAATATTGTTACCATCTAAGTTAATTTTAGTACAACCTAAAAGCTTACTGTTAGCTAAGGCCTCTGCACCTTCGTCACCAATATTGTTACCACTTAAGTTAAGTGAAGTAAGATTTGAAAGATTCCCATTAGCTAAGGCCTCTGCACCTCCGTCACCAATATTGTTAGACTGTAAGTTAAGTGAAGTAAGATTTGAAAGATTACCATCAGCTAAGGCCTCTGCACCTCCGTCACCAATATTGTTAGACTGTAAGTTAAGTGAAGTAAGATTTGAAAGATTACCGTCAGCTAAGGCCTCTGCACCTCCGTCACTAATTTTGTTAAACTGTAAGTCAAGTGAAGTAAGATTTAAAAGATTATCTTTAGCTAAGTTCTCTGCACCTCTGTCACCAATATTGTTACTACTTAAGTTAAGTAAAGTAAGATGTGAAAGATTCCCACCAGCTAAGACCTCTGCATCTGTGTCATCAATATTGCAATACCGTAAAGAAAGCTTTGTAATGTATGTCCTACTCCGTAAAAAGATTACCAATTCGCTTGTATTTATTGTGGTGTGAGATAATGCTAAAGCGTCACCTTCGACATATTGAGAAAAGTCCATTTTACCCTCCATATTAATACTATCATGTAACATATAAACATTACATAATAAACATGCTAATGCTAACGCTATCATAAGACAGCTAAACTATAAGTCAACCACTTTTTTAAAAAATATTTTCAATAAAAATGTAAGCCAATTAGCATCACAAAAAATCTAATTATTGACTTTTTCTAAAAACATAAAATAGTACGTATATTTGTGAGAGCTTTTTACGTAAAAGGGGTGTTTCAAAAATAAAAGCGTAAAATTGTTACAACAAAGTTAGGCAAATCAGTTCGTACCTAAATGTGGCAAAAGTAGGCTAAAATAGCTGACTTTGCGATATAGTAAAATTATTATAAATAAAAGTTCGCACGGATCTAGCGGTAGACCATAAGATTCCAAAACAAAAAGCTCTCACGCTAGCTGGTTTTAGGTGCTGGAAATAGTTAGATTATTTAGGTTATTAGAAGTATATATTGCTAAATTAATAATAGTCATTAAAGTGCGAAGACAGATTTATAACAAAATAAAGAAATTTAAAACCGAATAAAAAATTTTATCCCTCCTATCAAGAGCCTTTTATCAAAAATTATTCTGAATCCAAAAAAATTCTAAATAGGGGTTGACAAGGTTTAGAAACGGAGTACCTTAAATCTAAAATGGTGTAAACTATCATGGTGTATGTTAAGTGTACCAATTTCCATCTTTTTCCATTCATAGAGAGGTAACAATGTTGCGTTCAGATATTCCGAATGTCCTATTTTCTTGTATTAAAGAAGATGATCCTCATAGAGCATCTAAGGTTTTTCAAATTGAACGCTGGTGCTATGCAAATTGGGATTTGCACGAAATGGCTGGTAAAAAGAGACACAATTTTCTTGCGCAGGTGTTATCTAATGAGGATTGTTGGAAAAAAGTAGATAATTTACATGGAGTTAAGCTTGATAGACAGGTGGTGGGTAAAAAACTGATAGTGCCAGGTAGTCCTTTTAGTAACTCTAGCTACGGGATTGCCTGTCGATGCTGTTTAGAGGAAGATATTATTGCTTTATTTGAGGAAAGAAAAAAAAGCCTATCAGCTCAAGGTAAGAGTAGTCTGTTGGAGTATGAGCACTTAGTTAGGTGTTGCGGA
>CACPSE010000081.1:0-2510 GCA_902636535.1 uncultured Wolbachia sp.
ATTTACATAAAAATGCCAAGCAAACTAAAAAAATTATACCACAAAGCAAAGAAAGGTTTAAAGAATATAATTTCGCCCAAAAAGCATACTAAGGGGCAACCAAAACCGCTACATGAGCAACCTCTAAAGATGATGGAGAAAACCTCTAAAGCAAAAAAAGATAAAAAAGGAATAAAAGAAAAAATAAAAAGCTTTAAAATAAAGAAAGCAAAACCCGTAGAAAAAGAGCTGAAAAAGGGTAGCATATTCAAAAAAGGCTTCAAAAAGCTAAAAGCAAAAGTAAAAAAATTAAACCCAATAAAGGTTAAAAAAAATAAGATCATTGGAAGCAAAAAGTTAGCGCTTCTACTAACATCTGCTACAATCGTGGCAATTTTACCAACATTCAGTCTAGCTCCTCTGCCAGCACTAGCAATAACTTCTGCATGTGTTTTCAGTATTAATTTTATAGCTGTGAAGACGTTAAAGAAAGTTATCAAACAACGCAAATTAGCAGCAGAATCTAAAGAAGAGTCAACTGTAGCTGAATTAGAAAATCCGAAAGAAGAAATTCAAGATGTGTCTATAAAACCAGTAAGTAAAGAAAATTCAGAGCAAATTTCTAAAGATCTTCACTAATAGATTTATTAAATACTTTTCTATTTCTATTTAAATATTATCTATTCGATATAAAAGTAGTAGCAAAGCTAGTGGCTTCTTTGTAAAGTTCTAGCAAAGCGAATGCATGAGTTAATAATTTAAAAACTTTTATCGCTGCATACTCGTATACAAACACATTTTTTGTGGGGTTGCTATGACAATAGAAAAGATGTTAAAAAAGACTTCTAAGAAAATTTATAAGTTCAGAAATCCTAGTATTCTTTCTTTGTTAGTTCGTGCAGCCTTCAAAGAGGTCGTCAATAGTAGCTTTGGTATTAGAATCTTACATTTCTCTGCAAAACGCAATCTTTACACCTTATTTCGATCCTTCGTTAGATACGATGCTAATGTTGATGCTGCAGATAGAAAGGGTAATACAGTACTACACGTTGCCTCCCGATTTGGGTTTATGGAAATAGTACAAATTGCCATAATAAGGAGTGAAAATATTAACATCCATAACATTTACGGTGATACTCCTTTACATTATTCAATAAAGTATAAGCAATTGTATGTTATGCAAGCTCTGTTACAACGTGGTGCAGACATTAATTGCCTAAATCGTCTAGGTGAGTCTCCTCTTCATTTGGCTGTACAATATGCTGACGGAGTAATGTTGGGATTGCTGATCAAAGGGAACGCTTTTCTTGAAGCTGAAGACTTAGAAGGAAGTACCCCTCTGCACCTTGCAGTTTCATTGAATAAAAAAGAGTATGTGGAGCTTTTATTGCGAAGCGGGGCAGATGTTAACGCAATTGGGAAAAGTGGTTGTACTCCTCTACACCTCGCTGTTATGAATGGCAATAAAGAAATTGTTGAGTTACTACTACGTCATAAGGCAAACGTTTATCTGGAATGTTTTTATAACTCTAATGAAGGTTACACGGCACTGGAGAACGCTGTAGCAAAGCGAAACGAAGAAATTATAGAATTATTTCTGCTTCATGGAATCATTTTAGAGTAGTGGAAATGTCTCACGAGCACATCATTATATACGGTATAATATTACTTGTTGCTATAAAAATATTTCTATTTTTCAGGAAAATATATAAAAAATTCGTCAGACAAGTTCCACTGAGAGAGTGTGAAAAGAAAACAGAACATAAAGAACTTCACCTTGAGGATCATCAGGTTTATAAAGACAATCTGAAAATAGTTGGCATTGCAAAGCCAGTGGGCAAATGGACACAAATGGCTATACTCAATAATCAATTGATGCAGCGTTTAGCGCAACTGATACAACAAGAAGGCGACCAGAAAGGATTTTGGGAGCTATTTGTGAAAGCTCAGTCTTCAACCCAGGGTAAGTATAAGGGAAGGGGACGGTAGCTCTGTTTGGTAGCAAGGTTTACCGAAAAACGTCTGCTTTTGAAAAACCCTTTATCGTCTTTATTGGGAATGTTCAAAAAAGCATACGCGTCAAGTTAAGGGAAAGTAGCATAAGGAAAAAGAAAAGTGGTAAAAAACATTTTAGATATTAAGCAATAAAGCTAGTAATTTATAGATTCTTCTAAAAGAATTATCTTGTTTTAGATCAAAATTTCCCAAAAAATAAATGTAACAAACAAGTTTAAATGGTGCTATATTGGGCGATATTCCCTTAACTTGACGCGTATGCTTTTTTGAACATTCCCGAAAAATCAAAAACCCTTTATCGTCTTTATTATTTTCCTCACATCTTATATTAAAAAAGCTTTCTCAAATTTAATATAAATAAAAATGCTATACTTTCTACAAACTATTGTTTCTCTTCGCTAATTTTTACTACCTCTGATAAAAACGAACACAATAAATCCTGTAATCTTTGATCTTCAATTTTTTGACATTCTTTCATTATATTTAATATCTTCATTTCTCCTTCACTATCTTCA
>CACPSE010000082.1:0-2084 GCA_902636535.1 uncultured Wolbachia sp.
CAGCTTTTGGGTAATTTAATGGTAAAAATTTTAGAGAGAAATTTTATACACTATCACCGATATTTTTCCTTAAGTTGACGCCATTGCCTGAACAGATACGGCTACTAATAAACCCTCTTTTCTGGAGCTATGAAATCAATCTCATCGCTCAGAGTTTTTTCAGCAACTTTCTTGTAATCAATTTTTACATTGATCTGCCCTTTCTTTTCTTCAAGCCACGCTATAGTGTGCTTCATCCAATTTTTGTCATCACGCTCAGGGAAATCTTCACGAGCATGGGCACCTCTACTCTCCTCTCGATTGGCTGCGCATTCCATGGTAATAACCGCCTGTGGGATCATATTAGCAAGCTCCAGCGCTTCAACCAAATCACTGTTCCATATCATACTGCGATCCTCAAGTGAAATATCAGGCATCATTTTTGCTACTTTTTTTATAGCTTTTTTACCTTCTTCTAGAACTTCAGCAACACGAAATACTGATGCGTATTTTTGCATAGTGTTCTGCATTTCACTGCGTATTTTTGCTACTTTGAGCTTTCCAGAAGCAAATCGCATTTTATTAAACCTATCTATTATCCAATCTGTACAGTCTGAGTGTAATTTTTTATGTGGTGTATTGGGCTTTAGTTTCTCTTTTGCTCTGAGCGCCGCAGCTCTACCAAAAACCACAAGATCAAGAAGCGAGTTAGAGCCAAGTCGATTTGCACCGTGCACAGAGACACATGCGGCTTCTCCAATTGCAAATAGTCCATCTACCACTTCTTCCTTACCTTGCTTCAGCGTGATCACTTCTCCATGATAATTGGTTGGAATGCCGCCCATATTGTAGTGAACAGTCGGAATGACCGGTATTGGATCTTTAGTGACATCAACTCCAGCAAAAGTTCTTGCGGTTTCGCTAATGCCTGGCAATCTGAGTTTTATTACTTCCGGATCAAGATGCGCTATAGTTAAATACATGTGATCTTTTTTCGGTCCAACACCCCTTCCCTCTCTAATTTCAATCGTTATTGCACGACTTACCACATCACGAGAAGCTAAATCTTTTGCTTTTGGTGCGTAACGTTCCATAAACTTTTCGCCCTGAGAATTAACGAGATATCCCCCTTCACCACGGCACCCTTCTGTCATCAAGCACCCTGAGCCATATATTCCTGTCGGATGAAATTGCACAAATTCCATATCTTCAAGTGGTAATCCAGCTCTTACTACCATGCCGTTACCATCACCTGTGCAGGTATGCGCACTTGTTGCAGAGAAATAAACACGTCCATATCCACCTGTTGCTAGCACCACCCTATGCGCGCGAAATTTATGTAATGTACCATCGCATAGCGACCAAGCAAGAACTCCGCAGCATGCTCCGGTTTCGCTATCTATAATTAAATCAATCACAAAGTATTCAACAAAAAATTCAGCGTTGAATTTAAGACACTGCTGATATAGAGTGTGAAGGATTGCGTGCCCAGTTTTATCTGCCGCTGCACAAGTGCGTTGAGCTGATTTTCCTTTACCAAAGTGAGTTGTCATTCCACCAAAGGAACGCTGGTATATTTTGCCATCTTCTGTACGAGAAAAAGGTACGCCAAAATTTTCAAGTTCAATAACAGCTTTAGCAGCGTTTTTACACATATATTCTACTGCATCTTGATCACCAAGCCAGTCTGAACCTTTTATTGTGTCGTATGCATGCCAGCGCCAATCGTCTTCACCGATATTACCTAAAGCTGCACTAATTCCACCTTGTGCCGCAACTGTATGACTTCGTGTAGGGAAAATTTTAGAAATGCAGGCAACTGAAAAATTAGTTGCAGCCATCCCAAGCGTTGCTCTGAGCCCTGCTCCACCTGCACCTACTACTACCACATCATACTCATGTTCTATGATCTCATACGCTGACTTATCCATATTTGCTTATTTTATCATTACAGGCTTATGATATCACAGAAGTAGAAAAAATCTATACAAGTTTTCTATTGATCTTACCTAGATGTATGGTCCCGGAGTGTGATGGTATAATAAAATATGAGAAAAAAATACCATCAAAGGAGGAATTATGGTTACATGGGTGAGCCAGAACAA
>CACPSE010000083.1:0-2082 GCA_902636535.1 uncultured Wolbachia sp.
AGTAATCCTTACCTTTTAATCTGCAGATTGGCGAAAGCAAATACAATAGCTTCAGTTTCATGATAAGGGCGCTGGCGAAGCTTGTCAAGTAAGTTTTTTCGTTTCTGTGAACAGTTGGACTTAAAGTCTACACAAAAAACGTTTACAACCAACGTTCAACATGGTAAATTAAAAACGGTTTATTCCTCGGTAGCTCAGTGGTAGAGCAATTGGCTGTTAACCAATTGGTCGCTGGTTCGAATCCGGCCCGGGGAGCGTTTCTCTGTGAAATTCTAGTGTTGATTTTATATGAACATTAAATCAGTGGTTTTATGTATACTAGATGGCTGGGGAAATGGAATAGAGAATAATAAATACAACGCTATTAGCAACGCAAATCCCCCCTGTTGGCAATACATTAGCTCTAATTATCCAAAATGCAATTTATCCGCCTGTGGAGCTGATGTGGGGTTACCTGGTGGTCAAATAGGTAACTCAGAAGTTGGCCACATGAATATTGGCAGTGGTAGAGTAGTAATGCAAAGCCTTCAGCGCATTAATCAAGAGATTAGAACGATAGAAAACAATGTAAATCTACAAAGTTTTATTAGTAATCTAAAAAGTAAGAACGGAGTATGCCATATGATGGGATTAGTGTCAGATGGCGGTGTTCATTCACATCAAAAGCATATTTCAACTTTAGCAAATAAAATATCACAGCATGGAATCAAAGTGGTGATACATGCATTTTTAGATGGCAGAGACACATTGCCAAATTCAGGGAAAAAATGCATTCAAGAATTTGCAGAGAGAATAAAGGGAAATGACATAAGAATTGCTACTGTTTCTGGGCGTTACTATGCTATGGACCGTGATAACAGGTGGGAGAGAACAATTGAGGCTTATGAGGCTATCGCATTTGCAAAGGCACCTCGTTATGATAATGCAGTATCGTTGATTAATGAAAATTATCAAAATAACATAACTGATGAGTTTATTAGGCCCGCAGTAATAGGTGATTATCAAGGTATAAAACCAGAAGATGGAGAGTTATTGGCTAACTTTCGTGCTGATCGAATGATACAATTAGCAAGTATTTTACTAAACCAATCAGGTGTCATTCCAGCGCGTGACGCTGGAATCTATGGTCAAACTACTCGTACGACAGAAGGTCGTAAACGAAAACCATTTTCTTCAATTTTAAGCATGATGAAATATAAAGAAGGTCTTAAAATTCCTCATATTTTTCCTCCTATATCTTTTACTAACACTTTAGGACAGGTAATAGCAGACAATAAATTACAACAATTACGCATCGCCGAAACCGAGAAATACGCTCATGTGACTTTCTTTTTCAATTGTGGAAAAGAAGAACCTTTCTCTGGTGAAGAAAGAATACTCATTCCCTCACCAAAAGTTCAAACTTACGATTTGCAGCCCGAAATGTCAGCCTTCGAGCTCACAGAAAAGCTTGTAGAAAAAATTCACTCCCAAGAATTTGCACTGATAGTTGTAAATTACGCTAATCCTGATATGGTAGGGCATACAGGTAATATAAAAGCAGCCGAGAAAGCTGTGCTAGCTGTAGATGATTGTCTTGCAAAAGTGCTGAGTGTTGTTAAAAAGTCAAGCAACACCGCATTAATTGTTACTGCGGACCATGGTAATGTGGAATGTATGTTTGATGAAGAAAATAATACACCTCATACAGCACACACTCTAAATAAAGTGCCATTTATTGTGTCTTGCGATAATCTAAAACTAAGAGACGGAAGGTTATCTGACATCGCCCCTACTATTTTACAGCTACTTGGAATTAAGAAGCCTGATGAAATGACAGGTAGTTCATTGATTTCTTGCATTACCCTCTGTCATTCCAGCTAGAATTGACCTTACCCAGATGGTATGAATAGTTATTGCTTGGTTGGAAGCATGAGAAGATAATAGCTTCTCAGAATGGAAAGGGGCAGGTTGGCACTTTTTCTGAGGCACTTTCTATTCTTATTATGGAGTATAGGAAGAAGACCTCGTTACCCAGATTCTGCCACCGGTGTGGCCCATAAAATTTGGTGACCAGCGTATAGGAGAATGGACCAACTGGTA
>CACPSE010000084.1:0-2052 GCA_902636535.1 uncultured Wolbachia sp.
TACCACAACCAACTATTTTGAGCCTGTATATTATTTTATCCGTCTTGTCAATAGTAAAAATCAGTTTAACTTCCTCTCTACTTTTTCTGGGTAAGGTCACTCAACTGATGGTTAATACATCTTCTATCAAAAATTGTACAAATTCATTGCCATTCCAGTAATTCACAGAGATTTTACCCAAAACGGCTTTAACATTACCCTGCATGATAGCAGAGCCAAGGTGAGTATTTGCAGAGCGAAATGCAATAGCTCTCACCATAACATTATCATCAGCGATGAAACATTTTATATGGTCAACTCCTATAACTTCAGGTTTTCTTATCTTTGCTCCCTGAATGACAAACCTTGGTTCAGGATTCCCAACTCCAAATGGTCCCAAGCGTTGCAATTGATTCCATAAAGACAAGTTTATTGTTTTAACTGTTACTATACCATCGGCTTTTAAAGTTTTCTCATTTATAGAGTTTGAAAATCTTTCAGTAAAAAAATCATGTAAATCATTTATTTTGTCTTCTACAATCGAAACCCCTGCTGCCATACTATGGCCGCCACCTTCAATAATCAGATTTATAAACTTTGCGGAGAGGACTGCAGCACCGATATCGACTCCAGAAATTGACCTGCAGCTTGCCTTTCCTATTCCATTATTTAAAGATATTACTATTGCTGGTAAGTGAAACTGTTCCTTTAACCTTGATGCAATTATACCAATTATTCCCTGGTGCCAATTGCCGCTTATCATTATAAAATTTACACCTAATTGCGCAGACTTTTCCGCCTGTGTTGTAGCTTCCGAGAGAGCCTCATTTTCTAACACTTTCCTTGCATGATTTAAATCTATTAATTTTAGCGCGATTGAATGTGCCTCTTCTTCATCATCGGTGGAAAGCAACCTTGCACCGAGCGACGCTTCTCCAATTCTTCCTCCAGCATTTATGCACGGTCCAATGCTAAACCCTAACCGCGAAACACTTGGTTTTTCAAGGATTCCCAAAGCATCAAATAAAACACGCAAGCCAACGTTTTTTCTTGCTGACATAACTTTTAATCCTTGTGAGACAAGTGCTCTATTAAGGTCTGTGATCTGCATAACATCACAGACAGTTCCCAGGGCAACCAAATCGAGCAGATCAAATAAATCTGGTTCTTTTTTGCTGGTAAAAAATCCTTGCTCACGTAAGTTTTTATTAAGAGCAATAATCAGCAGAAACGACACTCCAACTGCCGCAAGGTTGTTATAAGGGGAGTTCTCATCAAGGCGATTTGGGTTAACAACTGCTACAGCGCTTGGTAATTTTTCTGTACCAAGGTGATGATCGACAACTATAATATCAAGTCCAAAGACCTTTGCATTTTCTATCGGTTGATATGCAAGCGTACCACAATCAACAGAAATACATAGATCAATTCCGTTCTTTTTAAGTTGTAATAAGGCATCTGCGTTTAATCCATAGCCCTCATCAACACGATCTGGAATGTAAATTATAGAGTGTATACCGATTGCTCTTAGGTACCTGTTAATCAATGCTGACGATGTTGCACCATCAACATCATAGTCACCAAATATTGCAATATTTTCGTTATTGTTTATTGCTTTTATTATGCGAGAAACAGCTTTATCCATATCAAGAAGATGAAAGGGATCTGGTAATAATGATCTGATTAGTGGATATAAGAAGTCGCTTGCATTTTCTATGTTAACACCACGAGTAACTAATATTCTTGCTAATATTTCTGGCAACTCAAATCTCTGGGTAAGAGTTAAGATCTTCTTTTGATCTGCTTCTTGCAACTTCCACAATGCATTTGTTATGCTGCGCTTTTCAATATCAAGTAGCATATTCTTTGTAAATAACACTACTTTACCAGAATTTTTAGGCTTGTTCTATAATTGTATTAGACTTCTGCATAACCTACACTAAGCAAAAAAAAGATACAAGTGTCAAGCTACTCGGATGACACCCTGACAACCGTCATCCCGCTACTTGTTAGCGGGATCTAGAGATACCGCGGCGGTATGACGTGCAGACCTTACTATTACCCACAAATATA
>CACPSE010000085.1:0-1923 GCA_902636535.1 uncultured Wolbachia sp.
GGGGTCTGGTAGAGACTCATGACCTTGAAACCAGCGATTTGGTCTCATAACCATAGTCTCCCCAAAAGAACCGTGCTTGCGGATTTCCCGCACACGGCTCCACAATACAGCGTTCACACTAGTGCTCCTGTGTATAAAGAAACATATACCTTTGGTTTTGGTAATGGATTTACTTTTAAATAGTGTATAAATTGTTCCCAATCCATACTTTTCTTTTGACTACGTCGGTTTATCCACTTAAATGCTAACTTTGTTACCGGTCGATAGAATTGAATCAAACACCGATAATTTCCGCTAACTCCGAAGTAGCTATAGTGTCCTGTTAGTTTGGCTTTAAGTTTCTGCCACCAATCTTTGAGACAGATACGACTTCGTACCATCTTCAACCATTCTTTGATTTCTTTAATCTTTCTGGCTAGGCTTATTTTTGAAGTTTTCTGCTTCATCATAAGTTTACCATTACGACTTTTTCCACAATAATGTGTAAATCCTAGAAAGTTGAAGCTAGCCGTCCTACGTTTCTCTCTTTCTGCTTGATACCATTCTTTCTTACCAAACTTTACTATTTTTGTTTTATTTTCAGCTATTTCCAACCCAAATTTACTTAGTCTTTGTTTCAGTAATTCTAGAAATTCTTTTGCGTCTTCTTCCCTCTCGCAGCCAACTACAAAATCGTCGCAAAACCTTATTAGCTGTAAATATCCTCTGGCTTTTGGCTTAAATTTCTTTTCAAACCATAAGTCCAGCACATAGTGTAAGTATATATTAGCTAATACAGGGCTTACTATACCACCTTGTGGTGTGCCTTGATCGGTTGCTTTATAACATCCAACTTCGACTATTCCTGCCTTTAGAAATCGTTTTATTAACCACAATAAATTTGGGTCAGCTATTCGTTCCCTTAGACAATTCATTAGCCATTTATGTTGAACATTATCAAAGAACTTCTTGATATCCACTTCTACAATATAGTTAATTGGTTTGTGCATAACTGCTTTATCTAGAGCGTTTATCGCCTGATGACAATTTCTTCCTGGTCGAAATCCATACGAGCTGTCCATAAAGTTTGCTTCATAAATATTTTCTAATATCTTCTTTAGCATTACCTGTACCAACTTATCTTCCGTTGATGGTATTCCGAGACCGCGCTTCTCTTTGCTCCCGGCTTTGGGTATGTATACCCTTTTCACTGGTAGCGGTTGATATTGTTTTCTCTTCATACTATCCACTAGTGTTTTAAGTTTCTCTTCTAGATTTTCTCCATAAGCTTCCACTGTCACACGATCTATACCACAAGCCTTGTTGCGTTTTAGTTCCTTATAACACTCTGCAAGATTCTCTTCATTAATCAAATGAACTAATGATGTAAATTTTACTCGCTTATCTTGCTTAGCCCTTACTGCTATCTGGTTTAGTTTTCCTTGCATTCTCCTCCAATCTCTGTTGTATTGGTATAGCAATCCCTATACCAGTCACTATATTGCTAACCGCTTCCCCTTGTATGTGGCTTTCCCACACTCCGAGTACTATCAGTTAGTCCGACTTCCTTTGCATCTTCCTCCAGTCCTCGCCTTTATTGACTTGTTCCAGAGTACCCTTACAGGAATACAAAGGATCTCCCAAGTTCACGTAAGGTCCATCTCAACACATGACGCGGCCTTCGATCCCGATGAGGTGAGTAATATCTTGCCTTAGCGTTATTACCCATGTTGCCTTCCACCAAATGTAAAGTGTCAGCCCCCATGACGCGTGAATTACGGGACTCAATACCTTCACTTTCGTTGCACCCTATGTTGTCCATTCCATTAGCTTTACTACGCTCGTTACCTTACGCAGCATAATGGTTTGTTCCAGGTTGCCGGCTAAGCTTTACCCGTGTTGGATTTTCACCAACTGTTCCTTACGCACTTCTTGGCGCACACA
>CACPSE010000086.1:0-1901 GCA_902636535.1 uncultured Wolbachia sp.
ACTTGCTGTGCTTGAAATTCCTCGAGGTAAGCCTGAGAAATGGGATGCTGCTGATTGTGTAGAGGAAGGTATAGATGTCAAAGAGTTTTTAGCTTCAACCCCATGTATAAATTTACCTGCTACTAGTACTCCAACTACTGATATTCTAAAGACGAAGAGATTTGTTTCATTTCCTGCAAGACAATATTTGAGTGACAAATCACCAATGCCAGAGGATATAATCGCACCAAGAATTTTAACTCCAAGTGGACTTTTAGTTTTTGCTGGTGCACCTAAGGTAGGAAAAAGTGACTTTCTTATTTCTTGGCTCTTCCATATGGCATCTGGAGTTTCATTCCTTGATATGGTGCCTAAAAGGCCTTTAAGAATCTTCTATCTTCAGACTGAAATTGGTTACCATTATATGCGTGAACGGGTACAACAACTAAAACTTAGTGAGGAATTGATAGAGTTTGCTGCAGATAATTTGGTAATTACGCCACAAGTAAAGATGCTTTTAAACGACGATAGTATGGATGAGATTGTTGCTGAAATAGAAAGGTCATTTGGTTCAAACACAGTTGATGTTATTGCTATTGATCCACTGCGTAATATTTTTGATGCTGGTGATAATGGTAGTGAAAATGACAATAATGCAATGCTCTTTTTCTTACAAGAGAGAGTTGAAAAGCTAAGGACATTAGTCAATCCAGATGCAGGGGTTATTCTAGTGCATCACACGAAAAAGATACAAAAGAAATCATTGGAAGAAGATCCATTTCAGAGTTTCAGTGGTGCTGGTTCGTTAAGAAGCTTTTATACTACGGGAATGATAATGTTTAAGCCAGATGAACGGCAAAGTAGTCGTCAACTGATGTTTGAATTACGTAATGGTCACGCTATTCCATCAAAATGTGTCGATAAAATCGATAACTGCTGGCACATACTTGATTATGAGTCACAGAGACTGATACATAAAGATTATGGACAAAAATTAGATGCAGAGCGTTCTCGTAGATATGATATTATACTGCAATTAATTTACGACGAGGCGAGAAATAGAGGGAAAGTATATACAATCAATACATTCTGTGAGGTATTTGAAAATAAAGCAGGTCTTGGTAGTAAAAACTCCATTCGTGAACGCATAGATGTTCTTGCTGCAAAAGGTTACATTAAGTTTAACAGGAATGATAAAAATGCTGAAAGAAGTAAATATGGAATACTTTGTGTTGAGGATATGGAAAAGAAAGTTACAAACCAACTAAACAAGGATATTACAGTGTATGAGAAGATTTTACCAACCGATTACAAATCGCCAGAATATGGCAGTATTATGCCAGTTGAAGATTCAAACATTTGGCTTTACTATAATTAGATCTCTTCTACTGATTTAATCAGCTACAATATTGATTATTTCAGACTCAAGAACTCTTCAGTCTTGGCAGAATCTGGTGCAGTTTATGAGATCTGGTACTTTCTGGTAGTAAAAAAATGCTAGATTTTCAATGGTTTAAGGGTTGACAGATTTCTGAGCTGTAATCTGGTTTAGGTGGCAAAAAGCTTAGGAGTATTGCGGGGTTTTGACCAGTCTCCAGTTTCCAAAATTTCCTATTATTATATAATAATAATATAGTAGTATGACTTTAAAACATACTACTCTGTTCGTTTCTCTTTTATTAACCAGTCTACAATAATAAGCTATGGAAAGCTCTCTTTCAAAGTTATCTGATAAAAGAAATGAAAGACAATGCTCAGAAAAAACAAATGACCCGTAATTGCGTTTTAAAGCGATTCTACAACTTCAGGGTACAATTATACCACCAAGACCTAAGTTACTCATGTAGGGTAGCTTAAAACTCGATTACGAGGCATTTCTAAATTATATTTATCTCAAACTTTTATTTATTACAAGAAACCCT
>CACPSE010000087.1:0-1886 GCA_902636535.1 uncultured Wolbachia sp.
ATCCCTATTTATTGGCTTATCCACTAATTCAAATAGCCTAGACCCGTAATCTCTCCTCATTATTCTACTGTTAATAGGAGTGGTCAGTATATCAATTATTGATTGCTTTAAATGTTCTATTCCTTCTAACTCTTTTCCAGTATTAACGTCCATTCCTCGCTTAAACACGTTGCCTTTTGTGTTATATCTGTTTAATCATTTTCTTCTTAGTACTTGCGTATTTTTCACGAGCTATAGAGATAGCTTTTCTCAACTTCTCCTCAAGGATTTCCTTAGGAGGCAACTGTGTTAAATACTGTGCAACATGAATATTAGATCCTTCAAGCTCCAGGTATTCTATATCTTCTTGATCCTTATCAGCACACAAAATAATCCCTAGGGGTTTTTCTTCATCTGGTTTTCGTTCATTTTTATCTAACCAATTTAAGTACCATTCCATCTGTCCTTTATAAGCTGGTTCAAATCGACCAATTTTTAGTTCTATTGCAATAAGGCGCCTTAATCCTCTATGAAAAAATAGCAAGTCTAAATACCTATCAATTCTTTCGGTACTCATCCTTTTTTGACGTGTCACAAAACAAAAATCATTACCAAACTCTTGTAAAAATTTTACCAATTCATTCAAAATCGTATTTTCTAGATCAGTCTCACTATGACTTGATGGCAATTCCACAAAGTTAAGGAAGTATGGATCGTGAAAAATGAATTCGGGGGCTAACGTATTTTCTTCACGTAACTGTTTGATGCTTTGTCTTATGAAGTCCTCAGGCTTTTTTGCGAGTGCTGTACGTTCATACAACATGGTATCGATTCTACTACGTAGTGCTCTAACACTCCATCTTTCAATACGACACATTTCTATATAATAATTACGCTTCAGCTCATCAGAAATTGCAATAATTTCTACAAAATGTGACCAACTCAATTGTTGTGACAGTGTCGCGACAATTTCTTGATCGGGAAAGAATTTGGAAAATTGCACCATCCGAAACAATGAAGCTCTATCAAATCCACGTCCATATTTCATCTGAAGTTCTTTTGCAAGTTGGGAGATGATTTGCTTCCCATAATCTGCACGCTTGTGCTTTAGAATATCTTGATCAATTCTGGAGCCAATTTCCCAGTTTAACAATACTAGAGTAGAATTGAATTGAACAGAAAGATGATTCTTTGCTCTATCTATTAAATTACTAACGTCTCCTAATAGGCTAGTAGTTATATCCATGTTCATAATTTTACTTTTGGTAAGTATAGCACATGGTTTATTTTTATTCTGCAAATACATTTTTGCTAACACCTATCACTTTAAAACCACACGATACCAAGTCTCCTGTTCTCGTTACTCCAATACCGTTCACAAATACGCTGTTTGATCCTTGTATTAGCTTCTCTCCCAGAGTTAAGATATCTCCTTTTCGACACACAGATCTTCCTTTCTCAAAAACATCACTACTTCCACTCATACAAACATGTGCCGGTATTCCACTGCAATAATCCCCTATACAAACGATTGCTTTACCCATATTTTAGTTTAAATCTATTCTTTTTGCTTTCAGTTTTATTCCTTTTTTTGTCATCTCTATGCTTGATTCTCCTACTTTCAACGTTATTTTATCTACTACATCTATCTTAAGATGGTGCTTTTCTTGGTTATATGTAAATTTTGTCCCATCTTGAATTTTTACACTATTTATTTCTTTTTTATTCTCTGGTGCATGGTATTTTTCCTGATATATTCCTCCTAATACCACTCCTAATGATAGTTCACCAAGAGGAGAAAATACCACAACTTGTTCATCGATATCTGGCGGAGACCAATCTCTATCTTTTCCTGCTTTGCTTGTTATCCATGGCAACCAATCTGTTAAAAATTCTCCTATTTTCAC
>CACPSE010000088.1:0-1698 GCA_902636535.1 uncultured Wolbachia sp.
ACTGACTCTCATTTTTTGTGGCATATTTATCCTTAAATCGTCATTTTATAATGAATTTTATCAGTAATCACTAGTTTTTCTGCTGCTATGCAACAAAGCTATTCCAGCGTCACGCGCTGGAATGACAATGGTGTATGGTGAGTGATAGTGAATGAAATTAAGTAAACATGAAAGGCCTATATATTAAAACTTACGGCTGTCAGATGAACGTTTATGACTCCGTTTTAATGGAAAATGTAATTAAACCTTTGGGGTTCAACATTGTTAGTGATGCAGGAAAAGCTGATTTGGTGATACTGAATACTTGTCACATTAGAGAGAAGGCAGCAGAAAAGCTTTATTCAGAGCTCGGAAAGATTCACTTATCACGAAAAAATAAAGAAATTACTATAGTGGTGGCTGGATGAGTAGCGCAAGCAGAGGGAGAAGAAGTATTCAGAAGGGCTCCATTTGTGGATATTGTTGTTGGTCCGCAGAGTATCGCTACCTTACCGGAGCTGATAGTCAAAGCAAGCAGAAGTAAAGGTCATGTAATAAACACTGATTTTCCTGAAGTTGCAAAGTTTGATAAATTGCCAGATGAATGCTATGGCAATAGCCAGGGGTCTTCTGCGTTTCTTGCCATACAAGAGGGTTGTGATAAATTTTGTACGTTTTGTGTAGTGCCCTATACTCGTGGAGCTGAGTATTCACGGCCAGTGAATGAAATATTTCGTGAAGCATTGAAATTAGTTGCAAATGGAGCAAAGGAAATCAATTTGCTTGGTCAGAACGTCAATGCTTACCATGGGGAGTGCGAAGGGAAAGTGTGGGATTTAGGAAAATTAATTAGTCATATTGCTAAAATTGAAAAGCTAGAGAGGATTCGTTATACAACTTCTCATCCAAGAGATATGCATGAATCTCTCTACTTGGCACATGCGGAAGAGCCAAAGCTCATGCCGTTTGTTCACCTGCCTGTGCAGTCTGGTTCGAGTAAAATATTACACGCGATGAACAGAAAGCACATTGCAGAGGAGTATTTAGAAATAATAGACAGATTTCGCAAATTGAAACCTGAAATCGAATTTTCTTCTGATTTTATCGTTGGTTTTCCTGGAGAAACCGAAAAAGACTTTGAAGAAACTATGAAATTAGTAGAAAAAGTAAAATATGCTCAGGCTTATAGTTTTAAATACAGCCCAAGACCAGGCACACCGGGAGCGGAAAGAAAGGATCAAGTACCAGAAGAGGTTAAAACAGAGCGCCTTCTTCGTTTACAGAAATTAATTAGTAAGCAACAACTTGAGTTTAACCAGAGTATGGTAGGCAAAACTATACCTGTTCTATTTAGCAATAAAAAAGGTAAACACCAAAACCAAATTATTGGTAAAAGCCCATATATGCAGTCAGTATGCATTGATGATCCTGAAGGTAAATACAGGGACAAAATAGTGAATGTAAAGGTACTGGAAGCTCGGCAGAATAGTTTGTTGGGGCGTGGGTTGTAAGAATAGACCTGTTGGGCATCTATTACAACTGTACGAACATTGTAATATGGTACAATGTTACAACGATGTCATGAAAGTAGCTGACACTGGAATGGCTTTGTTGCATAGCTACCTAGATGTATGGTCCCGGAGTGTGATGGTATAATAAAATATGAGAAAAAAATACCATCAAAGGAGGAATTATGGTTACATGGGTGAGCCAGAACAA
>CACPSE010000089.1:0-1643 GCA_902636535.1 uncultured Wolbachia sp.
AGCCTGGGACGCAGCCGGATCAGGAAGAAGAGTGATGTATTGGCAAGGAGAGTCAGGAAGTATAAATAATTTGCTGTCTCAAAGCCTTGAGCACTTACGAAGTCGATCACGTGACATGGTAAGAAAGAACTCGTATGCAGCAAACATCATCGATACGATAGTAAGTAACTCTGTTGGGACAGGAATAAAACCGCAGTCAAAAGCCAAGGATGGAGAGTTTCGGAAAAAAGTGCAAGAGTTATGGCTGAGATGGACAGATGAAGCAGACAGTAGCGGAATGAGTGATTTTTATGGGTTACAAGCTCTAGTATGCAGAAGTATGATAGAAGGAGGGGAATGTTTCGTTCGTCTGCGCACTCGAAAACCTGGAGATGGTCTTTGTGTGCCATTGCAACTGCAAGTACTGGAATCAGAGCATTTAGACAATAAGAGCAATCAAACTTTGGCAAATGGTAATGTAATTCGCAATGGCATTGAATTTAACCGACTTGGGCAGAGGGAAGCGTATTACCTTTTTCGAGAACATCCAGGTGAAGGCTCATTTGGCGAATCAGTGAGAGTGCCAGCAAACGATGTTTTACATATTTATAAACCACTAAGACCTGGGCAAATAAGAGGAATACCGTGGCTTTCTACAGTACTACTCAAACTCTACGAACTTGATCAATATGACGATGCGGAATTAGTGAGAAAAAAGACTGCTGCAATGTTTGCGGGATTTATTACGAGACTCGATCCAGAAGCAAACATCATGGGAGAAGGAGAGAGTAATGAACAAGGGGTAGCATTATCTGGTCTTGAACCTGGAACAATGCAACTTTTAGACCCAGGAGAAGATATAAAATTTTCGGAACCATCTGATGTTGGAGGAAGTTATGAAGCATTTATGAAACAGCAGCTCAGGGCAATAGCAGTAGGCACAGGGATAACGTATGAGCAGCTAACAGGGGATTTAACGGGTGTCAATTATTCATCAATCCGAGCAGGGTTAATAGAGTTTCGGCGGAGGTGTGGAATGTTACAGCATAACATAATGGTATTTCAATTTTGCCGTCCAGTGTGGGATAGGTGGTTAGAGTTAGCAATACTATCTGGAGAACTAGACGTAGGTGAAAAAGGGGCAAAAGAGGCAAAAGAGGTAAAATGGATAGCGCAAGGATTTGATTGGGTGGACCCACTAAAAGACCAGCAAGCACAGCAAATGGCGGTAAGAAATGGGTTTAAGAGCAGGTCAGAGGTGGTATCAGAGCTGGGTTATGATATTGAAGAAATCGACCAAGAAATTGCTGAGGACCAAAGACGTGCTAATGACCTAGGTTTAAGCTTTGATACCGACATAAATTCTAACGCTGAGGAAATATGAAACAACAAGCAATTTGGTTAAATAAAGCTGTAATGGTAGAACCAAGGAGTTTTGAATTATTGTCATTACATGCTGGAAAACACCCTACGTTTAAAAACATAAAACATGTAACAAGAAATAGTGAAGGAGGAATAAAAGTCATACCGATACATGGAATCTTGACGAAAAAGTCGGAAGCTTTTGACGATATTTTAGGGATGACGTCATATGAGAAGATACGTGAAGAGATAGAAGAAGCTTTAATAGATGAAGAAGTAGAAACAATAATTTTGGACATAGA
>CACPSE010000090.1:0-1628 GCA_902636535.1 uncultured Wolbachia sp.
ATACATTGAAATTCTTTAAGATTTTTGGCAGCATTTTTCTCCTCGTTTATTTGTTGAATTTTGTTTAGAAGCCTTTTAAAGTATTTGGTTGTTCACTAAGTGAGATCTGAAAGTAATCTGTTCTGCTGGATATGGTGGTGTAAACTCAAAATCAAAATACACTTTGCCACTTGCAATATTTGCTTGGGTATTAAGCTCTGGATTGGCATAACACCTTCCACTGATAATCGCTCCTTGGGCTTTTAAACTTGCTAGGTAGGAATTAACACTCTCTATCACTTCATCTATATAAGTTTTGGTAATGTTTCGATCAACTGCCCATAGATGAGCTCGCAGTAGACTATCATTGATTAGATCTGCAGTACGCCTAACAGGCAGAAAAGCCCATTTTGGATCGTTTGAACATGTCCTGTTTCCCCAGAGCTTGTAGCCATTTTGGTGGATTATCGTTGTTACTTCATTTTCATTTAAGTGATTTGCTCGACAACTTGCATCACCGAGGGTAAAATCAATAGCTCTGCTTGTTCCAACAATACCGTTTATCTCTTTATTTGAAGGCGAATGCCAAAAGCCTTGTTCACTATCTACTTTGGCTATTAAACCAGCTACAAATGGGCTAGACGGCAAAGTTTCTTCTTTTCCTTCAACCTTTACCCAAGGATCAACTACGTAAACTCTGCTACTGCCTACACTTTTTCTCCACTTTATTGCTTCTTCATCATTAGTATTTGGCCCATCTGCTACTATTATTGCTCTTAGCTTTTCTGCTATAGGAATTAAAGCGCTAACCACTGGGTTCACAGACCCTTCGGGCAATTGATGAGTAAACTGAGGAGCAATTAGTATTCTTGGCGCAACATGGACTATACTTTCACTGCTGAGGAATGCTTGAATTCCTTGATATTCTCCAGTTTCTTCATCAACTCCTCCAATTACATTACTAAGCGTCTCTTCTACTTTCTCCTCAACTCGAATAACTACTACTGTTGCACCAACTTGTGTAAAGATAGAGCTTACTGCTTGTGGAAGGGTACCTGTTTTACCAAGCTTCGCAGCCTCTTTTAAGCTTCCCGCTATTAATACTGGACTATTAAGTGGAAATTTTTCCCCATTCGCTTCCGGAGCTGTACCAATTACACCTATCACTGATGATTTAGCTGTGCGTACTGTCCTTGCTCCAGAGGTTACCTCAATAACATTTACCCCATGTAAAAATTGTTCTGTCATCTTTTGCCCCTTTTTAGCTCTCTTTGCATTTTTTGTTTACAGTCATCTAGCAAAGTTTGCAGCTCTTCTTTATTCTTGGCTCCCTCAATTTTTCTCTTGGCTACATCTTCAAGTTCTTCGCATTTGATTATTGCTTTTACTGCTTTTTTTGCTTTTTCTTCGATTATCCTTGCCATTTCTACTACTGAAATTTCCCGGACTTTTGCTAATGGCTCTATAATTTCTGCATCTTTTTCGTCTATAGATTCTGGTGCTGCTAGAATGTTTTCTGCGGCTTTTGCTTGTATTTCGTACGACTTAAGCTTCTGATGAGAATATCCTGCGTATTGGTGAGTATAGTTATCATAATAAGCACGAAGACTAGAAAATGCAGAAAGTTTCGCAGTTTCCAGTAATTCCAG
>CACPSE010000091.1:0-1617 GCA_902636535.1 uncultured Wolbachia sp.
ATACATTGAAATTCTTTAAGATTTTTGGCAGCATTTTTCTCCTCGTTTATTTGTTGAATTTTGTTTAGAAGCCTTTTAAAGTATTTGGTTGTTCACTAAATGAGATCTGAAAGTGATCTGTTCAGCCGGATATGGTGGTGTAAACTCAAAATCAAAATATACTTTTCCACTTGTAATATTTGCCGGTTCTGGAGTTGCATAACATTTTCCACTGATAATAGCTCCTTGTGCTTTTAAACTTGCTAAGTAGGAATTCCCCCCCTCAATCACATCATCTATATAAGTTTTGGTGATATTTCGATCAACTGCCCATAAGTGAGCCCTAAGTAGACTATCATTGATTAGATCTGCAGTACGTCTCACTGATAGAAAAGCCCATCCTTCATCGTTTGAACATGTTCTATTTCCCCATAGTCTGTAGCCATTTTGATGAATGATTGTCGTGACTTCATTTTCATTTAAATAATTTGCTCTACAACTTGTATCACCTAAGGTAAAATCAATAGCTCTACTTGTCCCAACAATACCGTTTATCTCTTTATTTGAAGGCGAATGCCAAAATCCTTGTTCACTATCTACTTTGGCTATTAAACCGGCTACAAATGGGCTAGATGGTTTTTCCTCCCCTTCAAATACTTTAACCCATGGATCAACTACGTAAACTCTGCTACTGCCTACACTTTTTCTCCACTTTATTGCTTCTTCATCATTGGTATTTGGTCCATCTGCTACTATTATTGCTCTTAATTTTTCTGCTATAGGAATTAAAGCGCTAACCACTGGGTTTCCAGCATCTCCAGGCAATTGATGAGTAAACTGAGGAGCAATTAGTATTCTTGGCGCAACATGGACTATACTTTCACTGCTGAGGAATGCTTGAATCCCTTGATATTCTCCTGTTTCTTCATCAACTCCTCCAATGACATTGCTGAGCGTCTCTTCTACTTTCTCCTCAACTCGAATAACTACTACTGTTGCACCAATCTGGGAAAATATTCCATTCACTGCAGAAGGCAGAGTTCCTCTTTTTCCAAGTTTTGCTGCTTCCTTTAAACTTCCTGCTATTAATACTGGACTATTTAGTGGAAATTTTTGCTCGTCAGCATCAGGTGCAGTACCAATTACGCCGATTACCGATGATTTAGCTGTGCGTACTGTCCTTGCACCAGAGGTAACCTCGATAACATTTACTCCATGTAGAAACTGTTCTGTCATTTCTTTTTCCCCTTTTCAACTTTCTTGCATTCTTTGCTTAAAATCGTTGAGTAAACCCTGCAGCTCTTCTTTATCCCTGACTTCCTTAATTTTCTTCTTGGCTAAATCTTCAAGCTCTTCGCATTTGATTATTGCTTTTACTGCTTTTTTGGCTTTTTCCTCGATTATCTTTGCCATTTCAATAACCGTAATATCACGGACTTTTGCTAATGGCTCTATAATTTCTGCATCTTTTTCATCTATCGATTCTGCTGCTGCTAAAATGCTCTCTGCGGCTTTCGCTTGTATCTCATACGATTTAGACTTCTGATGAGAATATCCTGCGTATTGGTGAGTATAGTTATCATAATAAGCACGAAGACTAGAAAATGCAGAAAGTTTCGCAGTTTCCAGTAATTCCAG
>CACPSE010000092.1:0-1560 GCA_902636535.1 uncultured Wolbachia sp.
ATTTGTGGGTAATAGTAAGGTTTTGAAGCTTACTATTACCCATAAATCTAAAAATGGAGAAAAAGCTGCTATTTTACTAATTCAACTTTCTATTATAAATAGATCTATGGTCTAAAAATGGAATATATGATGAAAAGAACTATAAATACCTTAACTGGCGAATGGGCAGAAAGTGAATTTGGAATTGTTAATTTTGGTGATATAAGATTAAGTAAAAGGCTTCTAAAAATAGTTAATAGTTTTGCTGAATCGCCTGAGCGTTCAATAAATCAAGCTTGTGAAGATTGGCATCAAAGTAAAGCAGCTTATAGATTTTTCCAAAATGATGCCATTTCTGAAAGAAAAATATTAGACAGTCATATAATTAAAACTGTTGAAAGAGCTAAAGAATACTCAACTATCTTAGCTATCCAGGACACGAGTTATATTTCATATAAAAATCATAAAAAGACCGAAGGATTAGGGATTATAGCAGCAAGATTAACATCTAAAACAACTAATTTTAAAACCCATGATGCATACAACGTTTGCAGTTACAACAGAAGGACTACCCATAGGATTATTGGATCAAAAAATTAGTACTAGACCTTCCTTAGCTGAAGACCTAAAGGAGTTGAAAAGAAGAAGCCATAATACTGCTCTTCCCATAGAAGAGAAAGAAAGCATACGGTATCACTTAAAGACTCTACTAAACATCCTGGATTAAAGGATGTTAAGGTAGTTACCATTTGTGACAGAGAAGCAGATATTTATGATTTATTTGAAGTTGCTTCCACTAATCAATCTCTTTTTGTAGTAAGAGGAAATCAAAACAGAACAGTAAACAAAAAGTCGACTTATTCTGAAAAAGGTGGTGAAAGATTGTGGGATTTGATGAATCGCATGTCTTGTCAAGGAGAAATTCAAGTCTGCTCGCGATAAAAAACCTCAAAGAACAACAGTTTTAGAAGTAAAGTTTAGTAACTTTGTGATGAATGCATCAAAAAACAACGCTAGACGTAAAACCCAAAAACTTCCTAATTTAAATTTAAATGCTGTCTATGTTATAGAAAGATATCCCCCATTTGGCGAAGAGCCCATGAACTGGATTTTGTTAACAAATATAAATATTAATAATTTTGAAGAAGCAGTAGAAAAAATACAATGGTATTGCTTAAGATGGAGAATAGAGGTTTTTCATAAAATTTTGAAATCCGGTCTTAAAGTTGAAGAATGTAGGCTCCAAACAGCAGATAGATTGATCCGCTTTCTTACAATTATGAGTATAATTGCATGGAGAATATTTTTTATCACATTGGTAGCTAGCGAATCTTTCTTGCACTGTCATACTGACTGATGACGAATGGAAGGTTTTATATACCAAAATGCTTAAGACAAAAAACTATCCTGAGACTCCACCACCTATAAGAGAAATTGTGAGGTGGGTGGCCAAGTTAGGAGGGTTTTTAGCTCGCAAAAATGACTTAGCTATAGCCTTGTGGAAGGGATGGAAACGTCTCTTTGATTTAGCAGAAGGATGAAGACTTGCTCATGAATTCTATACTTGTGGGTAATAGTAAG
>CACPSE010000093.1:0-1546 GCA_902636535.1 uncultured Wolbachia sp.
ATTATTTCCTCTACCTAGCACACCAAACAAGAAAGGTAATGACTCTGGTTCAACCATATTTCTCTTTTTCACTTCTTTCATAATTGATGAACTGCTAGGTACATCATTGATGGAGTTGAATTTAGTTGTCAGTGTATTTAGTTTATCTTCCCTGGTTTTTACCTCCTTCATAATTGATGAACCGCTTGGCAAATCATTGATGGAGTTAAATTTGGTTGTCAGTGTTTTTAGCTGATCTTCCCTGGTTTTTATTTCCTTCATGATCGCTGAACCATCTGGCACATCATTCACACCACGAAAATCTTCTACTAAGCCTTTAAGACCATCTTTATGACTGTTGCTAATACTATTTATTGCCTCAACATTCGCATCTTTTCTCGTGTCAAGCAGCGATACATATGAATCTGATGACGCTTTTAAAGTATCCAAGGTACTCGTTTTTAGCGTATTTATCTCATTTACAGACTCTGCCTTTGCTTCAGTTATCGCCGATATTGAATTTTCCTTGTTAGTGTTTATCTCATTCAAGTGTTTTTTTGCACTATCAAGAAGTTCTTTTAGCTTACCATCAGTTATCTGTACAATTTCAGACACTGCACTTTTGTCGACTATTGATTCCAATGCTTTAGCAAGATATGCTAGTTGATCAGGTGTGCTATTTGCTGCTAAATCCTTAAGTCTTTTTTGTAGCGTATCAATTATTTCTTTTACTTTAGTCATTTGCACAATGTCAGCAATAGCTTTCTTATCTGCTATCAATTCCAGCGATTTTGCAAGATATGCCAGTTGATCAGGTGTGCTACTTGCTGCTAAATCCTTTATCCTTTGGTGTAATGCTTCTATTGCTTCTTTCATTCCCAAAAATTCAAAAAAGTTTCAAATCTAAATCGTTCAAAATTATTTTTAAGTTCATCTTCTCTTTCACTCATATCTTCATCTATCTTTTCTATGGCTCTGCGTATACGTACTACATCTTGTGCAGCGATGTTCTCTGGATGCGGCAAAGGATATCCTCTTTTGTTTTGGTCAACAGTCATTATGTGACAATCACTCTGAGATTTTTCACCTTAGGGCGATAGACAACCGTTCCGCTTAAAACTAATTTTATCCTTGTCTCATTACCATTAAAATTTGATAGCACATTAGTTCTCTCTACCCAATTTTCTCCAATTGGTTTTCCTGCTGTTAAATCTACTAACTGCCATCCTTTAGCGCTTTGTTCCACATATGATTTTACATCTGCAGTGCCAGGTATTAATGCATCATACGTTATGGTAACCTTAGTATTGGATCCTGCGGTAATGCTCCTAGTTACATAATCTCCGGACTCTGAAAGATTACCCAGAACTAGCTGTAACCCAGGATATAGCACTGGACTTCTTTTTCGCCCTCCCTTAAGATTTGCTTTTACTGTTAGCTCTCCAGATAGTCTTTCACGCAGTGCGAGTGGCAAATTATCAGACAGAAAATTTTCTTTGCCCTCCTCATCTGTTAAGATAAATTCTACATTCGTATCAAAGCCTACTTTTTCTACATTAGTCAAAAC
>CACPSE010000094.1:0-1524 GCA_902636535.1 uncultured Wolbachia sp.
ATTATTTCCTCTACCTAGCACACCAAACAAGAAAGGTAATGACTCTGGTTCAACCATATTTCTCTTTTTCACTTCTTTCATAATTGATGAACTGCTAGGCACATCATTGATGGAGTTGAATTTGGTTGTGAGTGTTCTTAGCTGATTTTCCCTAATTTTTATCTCGTTTGTAAGGGATGCTTTTAATTGCTCATCTCGAGTTTCTATTTCTCCTATAATTGATGAACCAGGTGGTACATTATTAATAGCACGAAAACTTTCTACTACACCTTTAAGACCATCTTTATGACTGTTGCTAACACTGTTTATTGCCGCAATATTCACATCCTTTCTCGTGTCAAGTAGAGATACATATGAATCTGATGATGCTTTTAAAGTGTTTAAGGAATTATCCCTAAGCTTGTTGATTTCATTGACAGAATCTGTTTTTGCTGCAGTTATGGACGATATAGAGGTTGCTTTACTGCTATTTATGTCTCTTAAGTGTTTTTTTGCACTATCAAGCAGTTCTTTTAGCTTACCATCTGTCATCTGCACAATTTCAGACACTGCACTCTTATCTACTATTGATTCCAATGCTTTAGCAAGATATGCTAGTTGATCTGGGGTACTATTTGCTGCTAAATCTTTAAGTCTTTTTTGTAGTGCATCAATTATTTCTTTTATTGTGGTCATTTGCACAACGTTAACGTTGAAGATCGATTTTTTATCTGCTATCAACTCCAGCGATTTCGCAAGATATGCCAGTTGATCTGGTGTGCTACTTGCTGCTAAATCCTTTATCCTTTGGTGTAATGCTTCTATTACTTCTTTCATTCCCAAAAATTCAAAAATTTTTCAAAGTTCAGTCGTTCAAATGCTTTTTGAAGATCATTGTGTTTATTTTTCCTCTCACTCATGTCCTCATCTATCTTTTCTATGGCTCTGCGTATACGTATTACATCTTCTACCGCAATGTTCTCTGGATGTGGCAAAGGATATCCTCGTTTGGTTTGATCAAAAGTCATTTAAATTTTATGTTACTATTACTCTGAGATTTTTGACTTTAGGACGATAAACAACCGTTCCACTTAAAACTAATTTTATCCTTGTTTCATTGGCATTAAAGTTCGTCAGTACGTGAACTCTCTCCACCCAATTTTCTCCGATTGGTTTTCCCGTTGTTAAATTAACTAACTGCCATTCTCCCACGCTTTTTTGCACATACGCTTTAACATCTGCAGTGCCGGGTATCAGCGCATCATATGTTATGGTAATTTTAGTGTTAGCCCCTGCGGTAATGCTCCTGGTTACATAATCTCCTTCTTCCCCTATATTTCCCATAACTAGCTGTAGCCCAGGGTAGAGAACTGGACTTTTTTCCCCCGATCCTTTGAGCGCTACTTTTACCGTTAATTCCCCACTTATTCTTGCGCGCAAAGCTAATGGCAAATTATCAGACAGAAAATTTTCTTTGCCCTCCTCATCTGTTAAGATAAATTCTACATTCGTATCAAAGCCTACTTTTTCTACATTAGTCAAAAC
>CACPSE010000095.1:0-1476 GCA_902636535.1 uncultured Wolbachia sp.
AGCCGTGTGCGGGAAATCCGCAAGCACGGTTCTTTTGGGGAGACTATGGTTATGAGACCAAATCGCTGGTTTCAAGGTCATGAGTCTCTACCAGACCCCCTCCCTTCAGAAAGCCCTATATCTCTGCTTTTTTTGACTACTACAAAAGAAGCTTTTCTGTTGGAGACGTAAATAAACTTTGCTCTTTGTCTCCATTTTAAGCAGCAATCAAATTTTACGAGCTTCTGTCTCTTCTTCTATGGCAGTAACTTCAAACTTTTTTCCTTTAGCTTCATCTACAATTTGCTGATAAAGATTGTTTCATCACTGAGAGTTTTGCAATCAATTGCTCAGAGGTTTGCAATAAAAGTTGTTGTATTCTCATATAGTCTCCATTAACCCCTTATACTCACCACAAGTTGTTCAATCTTTTTTGAAAAATTTTCTTTGCAACCAACAAAAAAACATGATAGACTAGCTTTAGGGTTTTTTGTAATAAATAAAAATTTGAGATAAAAAATAATTTAGAAATGCCTCATAATCGATTTTTAAGCTACCTTACATGAGCAACTTAGGTCTTGGTGGTATAATTGTACCCTGAAGTCGTAGAATCGTTTTAAAACCGCATTAGCAGACCAACGTTTATTTGAGTTTTATCAGCATAAAAAAAAGATGAGAGTAAGAGCCTTTTAAAAACGCACTAATTGTATTTTTCATTAAATGTAAATATCTTAATAATATTTTGTGGCAGCCTTTCTGGACTTCTTTCTTTTTGCTGTTTAAGTTATTGTACTTTATTTGTATTTTACTATTATTTTATATTATCTATTATTATTTATTACTATTATATATATATAATATATAAGGGTTTTAGGAACGCAGAATCCGCTATACTGGCTGACTTCAGACACATAATAACTAGGAACACTTTTAGGAATAGAGGGCAAAAGGTTAGGATTCAAGCGATCTTTAGCTTCCTAGTTTCTCATTACTTATTTAGTAACCAAGGAATCAGGAATATAATTCAACCATTTGATGTCTTATCCCTTTTTAATTGAAATCATAACTTATAATAGGGTTGTGGCTCCGAAGTTAGATTGAGTAGATGGTAGATTGAATAGAGAAAATAGGGCAACTCTAAAATATTTAAAGAGCCACCCATAAAGAAAGACTTATCCTAACATTAAATTTTGCCTATAGCTAAAATCTTCAGCTCCAAGAGTGAACTTTCCTATACCACAAGCAAATGGTCCAGTTGGAATGTCAAGCCACTTATCCTCTTTTGCACCTGTAGACATTCCTTTAACTAACTGCTTTGCTTGTAAAAGTTCCTGAACTATACGCTCTAGTCGATCTCTTCCCATACTGTGGAAAATCTCAGGTAGCCTATGCCGTTGTTTATATACTCCTGTGCTTCCTGTGTGAGTAAATGGGTGTCCTGCAACAGCAGATCGTGTAATTGCATCAGTAAGACATATTTTAAGGTCTTTTTCACTA
>CACPSE010000096.1:0-1425 GCA_902636535.1 uncultured Wolbachia sp.
CAATGGCGTCAACTTAAGAGCCTCAATCAGCAAACTCTCCTAAAGACATGATGGCGTTTGGGCTTATCTACTTTATCACGGCTATACAATCTTCCTGGTCTGATTTTAACTTTAGCACGTATACTCACTCTATCAAAAAGGGCTTGAAAGTTTTTTGGCGAACAATTTCCAACAAGTACTTGATAAAGTTTCTGTCTCATTACACCGAATAAAACTGAAAAATTTAAACGATATTCAGCAATTTGATCTGGGTTCCAAGGTCCTTGTGCATCACACATATGAAGCGATAATATATTGCACATGACCAAGTTCGCCCAAAATTCTTGTAATACAGCCTCTAAATTTACCCCCGAAAAATTCTCTAATTCTGCTCCTACTTTGAGTCGTTTATAGCACTCCTCTATATGCCACCTTAATACATAAGCTTTGCTGATATCTTCCAGAGTAAATTTTTCTCGATCAAAAACTCCGTTTCTCCGTTAGCTAATGTCAGCACTATAACTCTTACTTTCTGTCCTTTCATTTTATTTTTTAGCTTTTCATTTTCTAATATAAAATCAAAATCTAATTCTCCAGATAAAATTTGTTCCCATAGCTTGCTATAATTTCTTTTTTGCAAGCGAAAAATAAAATCTACCCCCAAATCATAATGCTGTTGAATGAATTTTACTGAAGGGTAACCACGATCATAGATAAATAATAATTTCTCTTGATTTAATGAACGCATTTAAGTGACAACTTCGGGTAATTGCTCTTCTGCCAACGTTTGTTCACCTATATTCCAAGCCGCAAGACGAGCACTACAAATCAGCGAATTATACAAATCAACAAACAAATTGCTAATGGTGCCTGTTGTTCCATTTGGTTTAAAACGGCCAAACTCGGATACAATTTCTTCAGAGCTCGGTAATCGAATACCAGAACCATCTGCTGCAATAAGCCTATAGCCTCTCCAAGTTCCATACTCAGGCTCATCTTGATAGGCTGTTTGGATGCTTAAATTCTTTAAAACCTGTATGGCAAATCTTATATCTTGCTTTAGAAAAGGCTTGCTTTGAGGGCGGAATTTTACATGTCAATGGCTCCATAAGTTCACATTCTATTCCCAAACTTTTTTTAACTAACTTTAAAATCATAGAAAATACTGCCGTAAAAGGGAGTTTTCTTGTTCGCGTGAAACTGTTTTTTCCAACACAATGGATTCTCTGAAAAGCTTTCGAGTATATTATATTTTTAATTTGTAGAATAAGATTTTTTCCTTTTTGCATGTTTCACCTAAAAAGGACTCATTTTAAACTTCTTTCTTGAAATAAAATAGAAACAAAAATTCCGTTTATTGTAGTTTTTAGGTAACTTAATGGTAAAAACTTTTGAGGGAAATGTTATACACTATCTCTGATATTTTTCCTTAAGTTGACGCCATTG
>CACPSE010000097.1:0-1351 GCA_902636535.1 uncultured Wolbachia sp.
AAGTTTGAACGTAATAAGCCACACGTAAACGTGGGCACAATCGGTCACGTTGACCATGGTAAAACAACTTTAACTGCTGCGATTGCAACAATTTGTGCAAAAACTTACGGCGGTGAAGCGAAAGATTACTCACAAATCGACTCAGCACCTGAAGAAAAAGCACGTGGTATTACAATTAATACTTCACACGTAGAATACGATTCTCCAATTCGTCACTACGCGCACGTTGACTGCCCGGGCCACGCCGATTACGTTAAAAACATGATTACTGGTGCTGCTCAGATGGACGGCGCGATCCTTGTGTGTGCTGCGACTGACGGTCCAATGCCACAAACTCGTGAACACATCCTTCTTTCTCGTCAGGTTGGTGTACCTTACATCATCGTATTCTTGAACAAGTGTGACCTTGTTGATGATGAAGAATTACTTGAATTAGTAGAAATGGAAGTTCGTGAACTTCTTTCTACTTATGACTTCCCAGGTGATGACACTCCAGTTATCCGTGGTTCTGCGCTTAAAGCGTTGGAAGGCGATGCTGGTCAATATGGTGAGTCTTCAGTTCTTGCTCTTGTTGAAGCGCTTGACTCTTACATCCCAGAACCAGAACGTGCTATCGACAAAGCATTCTTAATGCCAATCGAAGACGTATTCTCAATTTCTGGTCGTGGTACTGTAGTAACAGGCCGTGTAGAAGCTGGTATCGTTAAAGTTGGTGAAGAAGTAGAGATCGTTGGTATTAAAGATACAGTTAAAACAACTGTAACTGGCGTAGAAATGTTCCGTAAACTTCTTGACGAAGGCCGTGCAGGTGAGAACTGTGGTATCTTACTTCGTGGTACTAAGCGTGAAGACGTACAACGTGGTCAAGTACTTGCTAAACCAGGTACAATCAAGCCGCACACTAAATTCGACGCAGAAGTATACGTACTTTCTAAAGAAGAAGGTGGTCGTCACACTCCATTCTTAAATGGTTACCGTCCACAGTTCTACTTCCGTACAACTGACGTAACTGGTGCAATCCAATTACAAGACGGCGTTGAAATGGTTATGCCAGGCGACAACGTTGAAATGTCAGTAGAATTAATCCACCCAATCGCAATGGACCCAGGTCTACGTTTTGCGATCCGTGAAGGTGGTCGTACTGTGGGTGCTGGTGTTGTTGCGAAAGTAACTGCATAAGCATATTATAGTGACGGATTACGTCTCAGGTTGAGGGCTTTGGCTCTCAACTTGCATTAAAGGCAAGAAGTTCAATTGGTAGAGCCTCGGTCTCCAAAACCGAATGTTGGGGGTTCGAGTCCCTCCTGACCTGCCATATTTTGAAATAAAAAGCTTGATGCTGGCTTAGTTG
>CACPSE010000098.1:0-1278 GCA_902636535.1 uncultured Wolbachia sp.
ACTGACCTTACCCAGAAAAAGTGGAGAGAAAGAAAGGAGTTTTTTCGGGTAAAATAAAATTTTGGAGGATTAGAAATGGCAAGAGAATATACGGCAGAGTTCAAATTGGAAGCTGTTAAGCTGGCAAATGAACAAAGAAAGGCAGGTCAACCAGTTGCAAAAGTAGCAAGAGATCTAGGAATAAGGGATAGTGTATTAGGAAAATGGATGAAGAAATATAACGAAAAAAAGTCAGCGGCAAATGCATTTCCAGGTAAAGGTAATGTAGCACCTTATGACAAAGAGAGATTTGATTTACAGAAAGAGTTAGCAAAAGTAACAAGAGAAAGAGACATTTAAAAAAAAGCCCTGGGATATTTTGCCAGTCAAAAAGAGTAAAATACTTTTTTATAAAAGAGCATAGTAAACACCATAAAGTGCAGGAATTATGTAGGGTTTTGAATGTATCTGCTAGTGGCTACTATAAGTGGACTACAAGGAAAATAAGCAGTAGAGAATCAGCAAATAAGGAGTTATTAGCAGATATTCAAAAAATATATCAAGCTTCTAAATGTAGATATGGAGCTCCTAAAATTCATGCTGAATTAAAGGCTTCTGGTAAAAGTTGCAACTTAAAAACAGTGCAAAGTATTATGCAGAAAAATGGCATTTGGGCTATATTGAGAAGAAAATTTAAAGTTAAGAAACAACAAACGGACAGTAGAGTCGTAGCTCCCAATATATTAGACCAAAACTTTATTGTCGATCAACCAAATAAAGTATGGGTAACTGATATTACTTATATAAAAACCAAAGAAGGATGGCTATATTTGGCAGCAATAATCGATCTATATTCACGCATGATAGTTGGCTGGTCAATGAGCAGTTCAATAAATAAACAATTGGTTATAGACTCTTTATTAATGGCCGTTAATAAGCGTAAACCTGCTGAAAATCTACTATTACATAGTGATCAAGGTTCACAATATACTTCGCAAGGTTATCAATATCTCTTATCCACAAAAAACATAGTACCTAGCATGAGTCATAAAGGTTGTTGTTACGACAATTCTGTTGTGGAAAGCTTCTTCAGTTCTCTAAAAAGGGAGTTACTAATAGACACCTCTAGGCACTCTAAACAGCATATCAAAACTGCTATATTTGAATATATAGAAATTTTTTATAACAAACAACGTAGACATTCCACTATTAACTATTGCATTCCTGAGCATTTTGATTCATCATTTCCTTTGTGAAAAACATTCCAAACTTTCTCTCCACTTTTTCTGGGTAAGGTCA
>CACPSE010000099.1:0-1173 GCA_902636535.1 uncultured Wolbachia sp.
CCCATAAAATTTGGTGACCAGCGTATAGGAGAATGGACCAACTGGTACTCTGATATGTTGGAGTATTCAATAAGAGGGAAAATTTATGCGTTACATAGGCATTATACCAATAGGTTTACTGTTTGTTACTTGCAAGAAGGAAAACCGGAGTATATTCAAACGTTTCGCTTAAAAGACTTGAATAATTTTATCAGAAATCTTCAAGCAACAGATAAAATAGCCTTAGAGGCGACAGGTAATAGCTGTTTTTTTTATGACGCAGTGTCACCTTATGTTAAGCGCGTGGTAATAATTGCTTCTTTGCAGTTTTAAGTTATTCGCCGTTCTGTGAACAAAACAGATAGGCACGATGCAAGAGCTATTGCTTTTTTTCTAAGCAAAGATATGCTGCCTGAAGCAAAATGCAAAAGCAAACAATGCCAGCAGTTAGCTTCTATTCTTAAAACAAGAGATCAGTTAGTAAAATCGCGGGTATCTTTAATCAGCAAAATGCATGGCCTTTTTAATTACCATGGAATAAAGATTAAAAAGGAGGTACTTACAACCAAATCTGGATTTGAACGTTCTCTTGGTAAACATGATAGGAGTTACTTGGAAAATGTTGAGATTGAAGTGGTTAGCAGTAATCTGGAAGTCATTCGGGAAAGTCTCAAAAAACTTGAAAAGGAAATTATAGCTTTTGCTAAACAGCTTCCTAAATCTCATCAGTATTAAAGGCATTGGTACAATTTCTGCAGCAGTTTTTGTTGCAACAACAGGTGAATTAATGATTTTAGTAATCCAGAAAAGCTCACAGCTTATTTTGGAGTTGTACCTCGAGTTTTTCAATCTAATCAGCAGTGCACAATTGGAACAAACGTGATAGGTCGTACTTCTTTAGTACAGTGCACTTGGATTGCTATACGCTTATCTGAACAGCTTTTACGAGCATGTAAAAAAAAGCGTGGTTCTGCTAAGGCTATTATTGCAACTGCCAGGAAGTTTCTCACAACTATTTTCTATACTCTTAAAAATGACTGGGTTTTTAAAAATTTTACAAAATATGAAATTTCTAATTGACAACAATCATAGGAGAAAAGTAGAGAGAAAGTTAAGACGTTTTTGGAGTAAAATAAAACGTTTTTTCAAAGAGGTGTAATATGACAAATAGAAGAGAATATACAGCAGAATTTA
>CACPSE010000100.1:0-1154 GCA_902636535.1 uncultured Wolbachia sp.
CTTTCATAAATACCGTTATAATTCTTTGTGTGAGGCTCGGTTTCTCCAAGTATTGCTACATCTAATCGATATATGTCATTACTAAATGCTTGCTCATAATGAACACGAAAAGTACTAAACTTAAAACTTGGATTTAAGATTTTTAGCTCAAATGTATTCTTCCGACCAAATGATAACACTGGGCCATCTTTTTCAACTTTTACCCCTGAATAGTCAGAAAGAAGATCCCCAAATAAACTCTCATCCAATATAAATCTCTGCGCATTATAATAATCGTTAAAAATCCTCATTAGTCTCGATCTTGCAGGTAATGATAGTTTTGCAAGCTCTACTACTGCATCAACAAAGAAATCATTTGGTACGTCTCTTATCCCTACCTGCAACTCAAAAAAGTGTTTACCTGGTGGCTCTTCAATAATTGTAATATCTTCTATATTTGCCCATTTTAATGCTATTTTCAGTGACGCTGGTGTTCCACGGAGTCTTTGAAATTTTACTCCTTCTTTTATCGCTCTTCTTTTATCTTTTGCCCAGCGTAGAATTTCTTCTAACCCGTATTCTTCAACCAACCACGGCAATATTTTTTCCCCTAGGCTAAATTTAAATCCTCTTATCCTGCTTGGATCAACTTTATAATCGACTGCTTCTACTAGCGCTTTTTCCTGTTTTGTTGCATTTGGTGGCAATAACATTACTCAACCTTTAAATTTCGCAAATTTGCACATTCATTCCCCAGTACCACAACATCCTCTTTTGGTTCTATTAATTCTACATTCTCTACACCCTCTACAAATAAATTCGCTATTATCCATGATCTTGTAACACTCCATCCCAGCCTTCTACTTGCTTCAAACTTTTCGATAAATTTCTTCTTCACTGTTTCAATAATATCTGCTCTTTTAATGCTAATTTTACTGTGAATAACTATTTCTATAATATTGCAACCAATTACTGTTATCGTATCTGTTAAAACCCTTATATCATCTCTAGTAACTTGCTTTTTTACAATTTCAAGTAGTTCTTCTGACGCTATGCCATTTGTGGATAAACCTGTGGATAAAATTGAGATCTCTACACTTCCTGGCACTTTTGATTCAACCAGCGCATCTTTTACTCTACTATCTGCTGACAGTGCATGATACCTATAATACTCC
>CACPSE010000101.1:0-1135 GCA_902636535.1 uncultured Wolbachia sp.
AAAACCAAGGACTAACAGAAATGGTTTATCGACTTGAAGAGAGAGTGAAAAACCTCACTGAAGAAGTCAATGAACTTGAAGCCATTCACAAACACAAATAACAACTGAATTTCACAATGACTAGATATATCTTGTCCGTTGATGGCGGAGGCATAAGAGGAATAATACCAGCGATAATATTAGCAGAAATAGAAAAAAGAACAAGAAAACCGATCGCTGAAATCTTTGATCTAATGGCTGGTACTTCAACCGGTGGGATTGTTATTGCTGGGTTGTGCAAGAAAGATGATCAAGGAAAACCTCAGTACTCTGCAAATGATTTAGTTGAGCTTTACCAAGAGTATGGAGCATATATTTTCAAGTCTTCATTTTTTAGGCAATCAATACTATCGTGGTTTAACTGCGCACAATACCCACACAAAAACATCGAATCGATATTGGAAGAATATTTTGGTGATGATACTCTACAAAACACTTTAAGTAATTTGCTAATCACAAGTTATGATATTCACAATAATTTTCCATTTTTCTTTAAAAGTTGGAGGGAAGATAGAAATTTTATCAAGTTGAAAGATGCACTCAGAGCCACAACAGCAGCACCAACATACTTTGCACCTAAGTATTTAGAAGTTAAGCAAGAAAAAAGAGTGTTAGTGGATGGAGGGGTTTTTGCCAATAACCCAGCGGCATGTGCATATGCAAATAGCAAAAAACTTTTCCCTAATGAAGAAATCGTTCTGGTGTCAATTGGCACAGGTCGGCTATCTAATCGAATGAAGTACAGAAAATTAGGAAAGATAGCCTGGATAAAGCCTCTGTTAAATGTGATGTTTGCGTCGAGCCTTGATGTAGTGAATTACCAGCTAGGTAACGTAATGGACGACAGATACGTAAGAATACAATCACAACTAACAATAGCGTCGGCTGAGATGGATAATGTAACACCTAAAAATATTAAATTTCTACAGCAGGAGGCAAATGCAATGATAGAAGGTAATCAAAAAGTAATCGATAAATTTTGCGATATCGTATCTTAATTTACATAAAAATGCCAAGCAAACTAAAAAAATTATACCACAAAGCAAAGAAAGGTTTAAAGAATATAATTTCGCCCAAAAAGCATACTAAGGGGCAA
>CACPSE010000102.1:0-1117 GCA_902636535.1 uncultured Wolbachia sp.
CCTTCTCTTATCGCAAAACGCAATCCCTTATCCATTGCTATCGGTACTTGCAATTCTACTTCTACACTCACATTATCTCCTGGCATTACCATCTCCTTCCCATCTAGTAATTTTATGCTCCCAGTTACATCCGTTGTCCTTAAATAAAACTGTGGCTGGTAATTCGCAAAAAATGGTGTATGCCTTCCTCCTTCCTCTTTCTTTAATATATAAACCTCCGCCTTAAACTTTCTATGCGGCGTTATCGTCCCCGGTTTTGCTAATACTTGCCCTCTCTCCACTTCTTCTCTTTTTGTTCCTCTGAGCAATATTCCTACATTGAGTCCTGCACTTCCCTTATCCAGCAACTTCTTAAACATCTCAACACCTGTGCATATCGTCTTTTGCGTCGCTTTCAGACCTATTATCTCTATCTCTTCTCCCGTCTTTATCTCTCCCTTCTCTATTCTTCCTGTTACCACTGTTCCTCGCCCCGATATCGAAAATACATCTTCGATTGGCAATAAAAATGGTAAATCCACAGGCCTTGGTGGAACCGCCACATATTCATCTAACTTTTCCATCAATTTATCTATTGATTTCTTTCCATATTCGCTGCTGTCATCCTCCAGCGCCTTGAGTGCTGAACCAACCACCACAGGCACTTCATCCCCTGGAAATCCGTATTTACTCAGTAATTCCCTCACTTCCATTTCTACTAAATCTATCATATCAGCATCAGCAACATCAGCTTTATTTATATACACCACGATATATCCAACACCTACCTGCTTCGCCAGCAATATATGCTCTCTTGTTTGTGGCATTGGCCCATCAACCCCTGACACTACCAATATCGCCGCATCCATCTGTGCTGCACCTACTATCATGTTCTTTACATAGTCAGCGTGTCCAGGACAATCAACGTGTGCATAATGCCTTTTCTCTGTCTGATACTCAACATGCGCTGTTGCTATCGTTATCCCCCTCTTCCTTTCTTCTGGCGCTTTATCTATCTGATCGTACGCTACAAAATTTCCATAATGCTTTGTTATTGCCGCTGTTAACGTTGTCTTCCCATGATCCACATGTCCTATTGTTCCCACATTTACATGCGGCTTTCCAAATGCTTCCACTA
>CACPSE010000103.1:0-1090 GCA_902636535.1 uncultured Wolbachia sp.
TGGGAAAGTAGCCATCAGGTCGAAAAAGTTTTTGTTGAGGGTGAAATTAAGCTTGAACACTACCCCATCAAAGATGTAAGGGTTTTTACAGGACAAACAGTGTATCAATTAGGTACTGACTATATAGTTGATAGTAGTACTGGTGTGATCCAGGGCACAGAAAATAGCTCTATTCCTGCAGGTAGTACAGTTACCATAGAGTACACTCAAAGCACACCACCAGAATCCGTTATATCTGAAAAACTGCTCAATGAACTTGGCAGACGCACTGCTGATAAGGCTCTTTTCTGCACAGGTGATGAAAATGGAGAGCTTGTTACTCCCTCTGGAAGGTTTCGACCTTCTGCTGTACCAACCAACAATCTCTACCTTAAATTTACTTTCGATTTCACGGACGCAGCAAATCAAGTGATAAGGGAACTAGGGGTTATGGTTGGTACAAAGCTGAAGAAAAAAGTACCGCCTGGACAGAGATATTTTGAACCACAAGATATAGAAGACCCGGGAATTTTGTTAGTTTTAGAACACACGGTACCACTTATCAGAACCGCAGCAACTCGGGAAACTTTTGCCTTTGTCGTTACATTCTGAAGAGGGGAAAAGAATGACCTTGAATAACTATTACAATCGCTCTGACAAAGAATACGAGAAAAGCTTGTTCCTTGCAGGAAGAGGTTTGCAGTCAGCAGAATTAAATGAGATTCAAGATTATGCTCTTTCTAAGCTTAAAGGCATAGGAGATGCGATATTTCGTGATGGTGATATTATAACGGGAAGCAATTGTATCATAGACGGGGAAAAAGTTACACTTGAAGCTGGAAAAATTTACCTTCGTGGAGCAGTTAGAAGCGTTGAAAAGGAAGAATTTACTATTCCACTAAATACCACAGTTCGCATAGGTGTTTTTTTCGCCCTATCTACCATCACAGAACTTGAGGATGAAAATCTTCGTGATCCTGCAGTTGGTACGCGTAATTATCAAGAAGTGGGGGCAGCAAGGCTTAAAGTTTCCACTATTTGGGGTTATCAAGCAGAGAGTGTTACTGTTAACTCCGCAAATGGGGAATTTTATCCAATTTACAATATTGAA
>CACPSE010000104.1:0-1086 GCA_902636535.1 uncultured Wolbachia sp.
CCTAGCAGTTCATCAATTATGAAAGAAGTGAAAAAGAGAAATATGGTTGAACCAGAGTCATTACCTTTCTTGTTTGGTGTGCTAGGTAGAGGAAATAATTACTATGGTCACGGAATTTTCACAACTGAGTTAGGTCAATGGAGCAGTGATATAACAAAAACCGACTATATGCTGCAACTACTTTCAGGTAGCCATACATACGATACAGATTACGTTAGTTTTTATCGGCCAAGACAACTCAGTTTTATAGAGGGAAATAAAGGTACATTTATTTACGGAGAGTTATATACAAACAGTTTTTCGAGTAGTAATTATCAGATATATTACTACCCGTGTGCTGCACTTGGAGTAATGTTTGTAAAAAATACCACAAGTAGGGATATAACAAGAACATTAAACTTTGTTGGTACATCTTATTGGAGCTCAGGATATGAAGGAGCAGGAGCATTTGTGGGAACCCCTGATAATACCAATGCTAGTAAATCAAGAATTTCAAAAATAATGTGGAAAAATGTTTACAAGTACACGAGTTCTAATAACAAATTTTCCGCATCTGGTAATGTAGAAATTCCAGCAGGAAAAACAGTTGCAATGTTACTTTATACATCATCTTATCTACATTCCAGAACAAAAGTTAGTGAAGGTGCGTTTTCAGGTGATGTACACACCTATGGTCAATTTATCCAGTGGGGGATTTATAACATACGTAGCAACTTTTTGACTGTAGGACTTGAAATCGATGTAGAGAGAACGCTAAAAGTTTGGCAATGTCCGGGATTGGATGCCACCTACAAAATCTGGAATTAAAAACGGAGAAAACCAATGCCAATTTATATTCATTTTGAAAATAACAAACAAGTAGAAACAACAACGCTTGAAAGTAAGCCAACTGGCTGGTATGAAGCGCCAGAAAATTTCGACTGGCAAAAGAGTTATCGGTTAACAGAAGGAGGGAAAATTGTTGAACGGAGTAAAGAAGATATTGAGCTGGAATTACTGGAAACTGCGAAACTTTCTGCATTTTCTAGTCTTCGTGCTTATTATGATAACTATACTCACCAATACGCAGGATATTCTCATCAGAAG
>CACPSE010000105.1:0-1084 GCA_902636535.1 uncultured Wolbachia sp.
TGGGAAAGTAGCCATCAGGTCGAAAAAGTTTTTGTTGAGGGTGAAATTAAGCTTGAACACTACCCCATCAAAGATGTAAGGGTTTTTACAGGACAAACAACTTATCAGTCAAGTATAGACTATACAGTTGCTGGTGTAATAAAACGTACGGAAAATAGCTCTATTCCTACAGGTGGAACAGTTACTATAGAGTATACTCAAGATACACCATCTGAGTCCATTAAGTCTGAAAAACTGCTAAATGAACTTGGTAGACGTACCGCTGATGAGGTTCTCTTCTGCACAGGTGATGAGAATGGAGAGCTTTTGACCCCTTCTGGGAGATTTAAACCCTCTAATGTACCAACCAATAACCTCTTCCTCACATTTACTTTCGATTTCACGGACGCAGCAAATCAAGTAATACGGGAACTAGGGGTTATGGTTGGTACAAAAGTAAAAGAAGGGTTACCTATAGGACAGAGATATTTTGAGCCAAAAGACGTGGAAAATCCGGGAATTTTGTTAGTTTTGGAACATACAGTACCGCTCATTAGGACTGCAGCAACTCGTGAAACTTTTTCATTTGTGGTGACGTTTTAGAAAAAGGGAAAAAAAGATGACCTTGAATAACTATTACAATCGCTCTGACAAAGAATACGAAAAAAGCTTGTTCCTTGCAGGAAGAGGTTTGCAGTCAGCAGAATTAAATGAGATTCAAGATTATGCTCTTTCGAAGCTTAAAGGCATAGGAGATGCGATATTTCGTGATGGTGATATTATAACGGGAAGCAATTGCATCATAGACGGGGAAAAAGTTACACTTGAAGCTGGAAAAATCTATCTTCGTGGAGCAGTTAGAAGCGTCGAAAAGGAAGAATTTACTATTCCACTAAATACCACAGTGCGCATAGGTGTTTATTATGTAGAATCAACCATCACAGAACTTGAGGATGAAAATCTTCGTGATCCTGCAGTTGGTACACGTAATTATCAAGAAGTAGGAGCAGCAAGGCTTAAAGTTTCCACTATTTGGGGTTATCAAGCAGAGAGTGTTACTGTTAACTCCGCAAATGGGGAATTTTATCCAATTTACAATATTGAA
>CACPSE010000106.1:0-1084 GCA_902636535.1 uncultured Wolbachia sp.
CTGGCTAAAACCTACGGCGGTTCTGCACGTGCTTTCGACCAGATCGATAACGCGCCAGAAGAAAAAGCTCGTGGTATCACCATCAACACCTCCCACGTTGAGTATGACACCCCGACTCGTCACTACGCGCACGTTGACTGCCCAGGGCACGCCGACTACGTGAAAAACATGATCACCGGTGCTGCTCAGATGGACGGCGCGATCCTGGTAGTAGCTGCGACTGACGGCCCAATGCCTCAGACTCGTGAGCACATCCTGCTGGGTCGTCAGGTTGGCGTTCCTTTCATCATCGTATTCATGAACAAATGCGACATGGTTGATGATGAAGAGCTGCTGGAACTGGTAGAAATGGAAGTTCGCGAACTGCTGTCCGCTTACGACTTCCCAGGCGACGCCCTGCCAGTAATCCGCGGTTCCGCGCTGAAAGCGCTGGAAGGCGAAGCTGAGTGGGAAGCGAAAATCATCGAACTGGCCGAAGCCCTGGACAGCTACATCCCAGAGCCAGAGCGTGCTATCGACAAGCCGTTCCTGCTGCCAATCGAAGACGTATTCTCCATCTCCGGTCGTGGTACCGTTGTTACCGGTCGTGTTGAGCGCGGTATCATCAAAGTTGGCGAAGAAGTTGAAATCGTTGGTATCAAAGACACCGTTAAGTCTACCTGTACTGGCGTTGAAATGTTCCGCAAACTGCTGGACGAAGGCCGTGCTGGTGAGAACGTAGGTGTTCTGCTGCGTGGTATCAAACGTGAAGAAATCGAACGTGGTCAGGTACTGGCTAAGCCAGGCTCCATCAAGCCGCACACCCAGTTCGAATCTGAAGTGTACATCCTGAGCAAAGATGAAGGTGGTCGTCACACGCCATTCTTCAAAGGCTACCGTCCACAGTTCTACTTCCGTACTACTGACGTGACCGGTACCATCGAACTGCCAGAAGGCGTAGAGATGGTAATGCCAGGCGACAACGTGAACATGGTTGTAACCCTGATTCACCCAATCGCGATGGACGACGGTCTGCGTTTCGCAATCCGTGAAGGCGGCCGTACTGTAGGCGCTGGTGTTGTTGCTAAAGTTATCGCTTAATCGC
>CACPSE010000107.1:0-1034 GCA_902636535.1 uncultured Wolbachia sp.
ATGGCAGCAGCATTGTCTGCGAGAATCAATAAAAACGATAAAAATGATGCAAGGGGTATAGCACAAATGATGAGAGCTGGAAGAGGTATTAGTAAAATCAGTTGTCAAGTTAAGGTAGCGCTCGGAAGTAGAAGGCAGTTAATGTATTGCAGAGAGCAAATTATGGGAACAATAAGAGGGCTATTGAAGATATACGGAATAAAGCTTGGCAAGAAGTCAAAGATTGTAATCTTTTCTTTAAAAGTGCAGGAAGCAATAAAAGATCTAGATAAAGTCAGTAAGGATTCAATTGAAGCATTAGTTTGTAGTTTGGAAATAATAGAAGAATCAATAAAAAAGCTTGATAAAATATTATCAGAGAAAGGCAAGAAAGACGAAGATTGCAAATTATTAACTACTGTACCAGGAGTTGGTATTATAGTAGCAATGACGTATAAGGCTACAATTGATAATCCACATAGGTTTGAAACATCTGATACAGTCGGAGCCTATATGGGATTGACGCCAAGACAGTACGCTTCTGGAGAAGTTAATCGTCATGGTAGCATATCAAACGGTAGAATGTAGAAATATGTTGTATGAAGCTGCGCATACAATACTGACAGTTAGCAAGAAAAAATTCAAATTAAAAAGCTGGGGTTGCAAAAAAGAAGGGTGTAAAGAAAGCAGTAGTTGCATTAGCAAGAAAACTAGCTGTAATTATGCATAGAATGTTGGTTGATAAAACAGAATTTTATTATCAATAAACACTAAAGGAGTATAGGACAATAATTTTATTGAAAGTAAAGATAGTAATGCCGATGGAAGGGATAAGCAAGAGCTATGGTTGAAGCGTAGACTTCGTAAACAACATATTGCCATCCACTCCGCCCTAACAAGTATAGTGCGGCTTGGCTAAAATTAAACTAGCCATATCAGACCGCGGAGAGAACCATGGAAGCATGCTATTTTTAATTTATATCAAGGATTATGGAGGAAATATGCTATTTTGATCTATGTGAAAATTATTGTTGATTTGTACGCAATTAGAGAAC
>CACPSE010000108.1:0-1011 GCA_902636535.1 uncultured Wolbachia sp.
GCTTTGTTGCATAGCAGCAGAAAAACTAGTGATTACTGATAAAATTCATTATAAAATGACGATTTAAGGATAAATATGCCACAAAAAATGAGAGTCAGTAACCATAGCGAATATAACAAATTTCTAGAAAAAAGAGGAAATATTTTTCATTATATCAACGAAGCCATAGAAAATTTGTATAAAATTGGGCCAAAAATGCAGGGTGGCAACAATATTTACAGCAATAAAGTGGTGATTTTGATACATATAACAACCCATCTATTCAGAATAGGTTTGAGTGGGATTTTTAGAGGGATACATTGAACAGATAGGAAAAATTTGCAGGTTATCAGCTATTCACAAGCATCAAAAGAAACTTGATATTAAGATCAATGATTGCAGAAAATAACATGGAAGATATCGAAATTGCCATAGGCAGTACAGGAATTAGTATATACAACAACACACAGCAAAGAAAATAGCAAAGATAGAGAGTATCGCAGCTATACACAAGAAAGAAAATTGCACATAATGTTGAGCAAACAACTCATAGCTACAAAATACAGTAATGGCGTTTACTCTGATCACTATGGAGCATTGGGGAAATCTGATGTTAAATATGCCATAAAAGCACTATATGCAGATAGGGCATATGACAGACATAAACTCTATAAATTGTGTGATGAATGCGGCATAAAGACGAAAATTCCTCCGAAAAACAACGCAGCAGAGCATCCAAAATTGGATTATATGCTTGATAGAAATGCCGCTATTCAGTTAATGAAATTACATGGTGAGAATGGTATAAAAAGATGGAAAGAAGAAGTAAATTACGGAAAAAGATCGTACATTGAAAGATTTTTCTCAAGGTTGAAGCGAATATTTGGGTTTAGTTTTAGGAACAAATCTGAAATTAATCGTGAGAGGGAACTGCTACTCAAATGTTATTTGCTTAACAAATTTACTGAAATAGGCATGGCTAAATTTGAGATAGCTTCATAAATTTATTGTGCGTTACCTACTATCCGAAGA